>NZ_WKZK01000048.1:0-40047 GCF_009680135.1 Eubacterium sp. BIOML-A2 | reverse complement strand
TCTTTCATACTGATTTTAGTATATCAGATTCATTAAAATCTGTCCGAAAAAGTGTCTTAATTTATGAGACCATTATACTTCAAGTTCAAAGGGCTTCACAACATAATCATCCGCACCATTTTGGAATCCGGATACGATGTCGCTGGAACCGCTGCGGACGGTCAGGAAAACCACCGGAAGCTCCTGCCATCTGGAGCGGATCCACCGGCAGAACCTGTCGCCATCCCCATCCGGCATATTCCAGTCAACCAGGGCAATTGCAGGCAGATTATTGGTAATCGCCTTCTTTGCTTCTGCTATTGTTGTGAAAACGGATACACTGCAATTGTGCTGTTCCAAATATGCTTTCACTGTCTGCGCGATATTTTCATCATCTTCAATATAATAAACGTCGATCATCTTGCCTTCCTTTCTCAGAACTTCAGGTTCGTGTTCCGTAAAGCCAATCTTATTTCCAAAAAATGCAGGATATCTAAAAGAAAGGATATCCTGCATTTTATAATTGATTATGAACATAGCGGGCAAGCCCGCTTCAACACTATTCACCAAAAAGCCGGTCTGCTTCTTTCATATTTTCAACCACAGACACCCCAAAAGGACACCGTTCCTCACAGCTTCTGCACCCAATACACTCATCTCCCCTGTGCAGCAGGCTGTGATAATGCGACCTGACAGACGGAGGCACCTGATTTGGTGTAAGGCGCGCGATATCCAGGTATTTGTTCACCGCAGCAATGTCAATTTCCACCGGACATGGATGACAATGGCCGCAGTACACGCAATTGCCCTGGAAATCATTTTTCATCGTCGCAATGACCTGGGAATAATCTTTATCTGCTTCATCCATGTCAAAATAACCGACTGCACTTTGCACCTCTTCTCTGGTCTGCGCTCCGACCATGACACTTGCCACTGAAGGCCTTGATAATGCATAGTGGATGCACTGAGGTACCGTTAACGGTTTTGCAAACGGAGAATGCTCTTCCGAGATCAGCTTTCCGCCGCCCAGGGATTTCATGACTGTTATTCCCACCTGATTTGCGCTGCAGATCCGGTAAAGTTCCGCCCTCTTCGGATCCAGGCCCCGGTAAAGCTTGACTCCCATATCGGTTTCTATATGGTCGAATATATATTCTTCTGACGGCAGCATATCAAAAGCAGGATTGATGCTGAACATCATCATATCCGGCACCCCTGTGCTGATGACTTTCGCCGCTGTGATCGGATTGTGGGAGCTGAACCCAATATGCCTGATATCTCCCTGCTCTTTCAGGCGGAGTACATAATCGACGAAATCCGTCTCAAATACATCCTTGTAATCTTTTTCCGTGTCTATAAAAAACATCATCCCAAAATCTATGTATCCGAAGATGCCAAGCATCTCCTCAAAATACTTTTTCACTGAGGGCAGATCACGGCTTACATCATACTGCTCATGAATGTCCGTGGATCCGATGTGCCCCTGGATCATAACCTGATCACGCCTGCTGCCAAGAGCCTTGGCAATATTTTCTCGTACCTCCCTGCCAGGCATAAACACATCAAAGAGATTGATTCCGTTTTCAATAGCAGCATCAATGACCTCTTTGACCTGCTCATATGGCTTTCCGTCAAGATGCTCACATCCAAGGCCAATCGCGCTTACCTTTTTCCCTGTTTTCCCCAACTCGTTATAAATCATATGCCTTACCTCCATACTGTACACCATATTTCATTGCGGCTGTATAATAAGAATAGCATAATCATCCAAATTTTACTATCATATAACACACATAATCGGGATATAGTTAACGAGCTTTAGACTCGTTGACGGACGCCGGACGCGAATGACGAGGGGAGTCCAAAACCTGCCGGGGCAATGTCTGCTGGTGAAATGTCCTGACACTGCGCGAAGAAGCTGTAGAAGAAAACAAAACGGGAAGGGAGGTACGTGCCGCATTTGTCCCGAATGCCGATGCATTCGCGCCGCAGGCGGCACCAGAATCTGCCTGGTAAGGCAAATTCTGCCCTCCCTTCCCGTTTTGTTTTCTTCAACAGCTTCTAATCGCTCGCTTTATGGACTTTTCACCAGCAGACATTGCCCCGGCAGGTTTTGGACTCCCCTCGTCATTCCCTGTTGCATCCAGACGGTGGTTAAGAGCTCGTTCCCCGGAGGGAGCCTCGTACGGTTGCAGCGGATGGGATAGAATTGGTGGTTCGTTTATAGCAATGTTAGTTTTAGATTCCCTTTCCTTTGTATATCTGATAAGGATATAGAAGTAATATCAATTCTATATATCCAGTAGGTGTATAAAAACTAAGGGGATACGACTTGCAGTATCAAACTAATTAATTACACATCTGGAAGATGAAAAGACGCGCAAAGCCAATTCCATCCGCCTCCCCCGTCTCGGGTTCCACTCTGGGGGCGAATTCTTTACTACCGACCGGATGAACCAGCCAAGCGGACCGTAAGCGGCAAGCCCTTTGGCCTGTATGGTCGGTTTAAAACGCCTTATAGCGGACGATTAGAAGCTCTTAGAGAGCTGGAGGCACCCGGAAGGGATGAAAATTGATTCTCCGAAATCAATTTTCAATCCGGCCTGTGCTGAAAAAATATCAATTTTTTCAGCGCATGCCGGATGTGCCCTTCCGGGTGCCTCCAGGTCTCTTAGAGCTTCTTCGTTAAGCGGTCAGGATTTTAAACCGACCATACAGGCCAAAGGGCTTGCCGCTTATGGTTCGCTTGGCGTCCCCATCCGTCGACAAGTCTAAAGCTTGCCGACTAAATCCCTGACAGGAGCCCTGCACCTTCCATTCTGGCACAGATAATACATCGCGCCCTCCTCAGGTATCGGATATTCTTTTACATACGGTATTATTTTTTCTAATTCGGCCTGGTTATTGCTGGTCTTTACAATAACCGAGCGGTTAAATGCAGGTTCTTTCAATAAGTGTTCTTTTAATGTCTCCGGCACCCTGTCCCCCGATGTGGTGCAGATGAGTTCCTGTGACGGATAAAGAGCCCTCAAAAGAGCCTGCAGTCCAAAGCTGTGCCCGGAAGGATATCCTTTTGCAGCACCGGTAAGAAAATGAATCTGCCGCTCCAGGGCTTCCTGCCAGAACGAATCACATGAATACTGTGCCAACTGGCTCAATAACACCGCTGCTGACGAATTTCCGGATGGGATCGCGCCGTCATAAGTTTCTTTTGGACGGGTTATCAAAGTTTCCGCATCCGATGCGGTCAGAAAGTATCCGCCATTTTCTTTGTCTTCAAACAATTCTGTCATTTGGCGTGCGAAAAATTCCGCCTCTTCCAGGTATATTGGTTCATAGGTCATACGGTACAATTCCAGAAGCGCCAGCCCATAGACCGCATAGTCATCCAGCTGCCCTGCTATAGCGGCCTCCCCCTCCCGCCATCGGTGAAAAAGTCTTCTGCTGCTGTCTGTCATAGATTCCCGGATAAACCGGTACGTATCTTCGGCGGCATTTTGGAAGCGGGCATCATCCAATATCTGCGCGGCTTTTGCCATCGCAATTATCATCCAGCTGTTCCATGACAGGATAACTTTGTCGTCTCTGTGCAGTGCAGTGCGGTTTTTCCGGTAATCATACAGTTTTTTCAGCCGAATATCATCTGCCGGCCACGCACTTCCCTTTTGCCCGATCAGATTTGGGATACTGCTGCCTTCAAAATTCCCGCTGGCAGTAATGTCGTAGATGAGGCAGAATTCCTCTCCGTCCTCACCGCCTAAAACCTTCAGAACCTCATCCGGAGTGAAAAAGTAATATTTTCCTTCGATCCCCTCACTGTCTGCATCCTGCCCGCAGTAAAACTGCCCTTTGGGTCCAGTCAGTTCCTTTAATACATAATCCAGAGTTCTTCCGGCAGTATCACCGTAATCCTTTTTCTTCGTTATATGGAAGGCATCCAGATATGCAATCGCAAGGAGGGCATTGTCGTAAAGCATTTTTTCAAAATGAGGCACCAGCCATCTTTCATCCGTAGAATACCTTGAAAAACCTCCGCCGATCTGGTCATTCATACCGCCGCGCGCCATTGCGTCCAGTGTGTGCTCTGCCATTTCCATAGCCATTCTGTCGTTCTCTAAACTGCCATAATGCAGAAGGAAGAGCAGGTTATGGGAAGCCGGAAATTTAGGCGCATTACCAAAGCCGCCCCACAGTCTGTCAAACTGCTGTCTATATAGGTCTACCGCTTTTTTTAGAATCCTTTTGTCCGGGGCGCTCCCTTCCTCGCAGTCTGAAATTGCAATAAACTCTGTAATCTGCTGCCCGGTCTCCAAAAGCCGCTCCCTGTCCTCTCTCCAGAGCCGGCTGATTTTCTGCAGTACTTCAATGAGCCCCGGATGCCCGTAGCGCGGATATGTCGGAAAATAAGTTCCCAGAAAAAACGGCTTTTGGTCAGGCGCCAGAATCGCCGTGAGAGGCCATCCCCCCGCTCCGGTTACTGCCTGGCAGGCCGCCATATATACCGAATCTATGTCGGGACGCTCTTCCCTGTCAACTTTAATACAGACATAATGATTGTTTAATACTTCCGCAACCTGATCGTCTTCAAAAGATTCATGAGCCATAACATGACACCAGTGGCAGGTGGAATATCCAATGCTTAAAAAAACAGGACGATCCTCTGCTTTTGCTTTATCAAACGCTTCTTTGCCCCAGGGATACCAGTCCACCGGATTTTCGGCATGCTGTAATAGATATGGGGATTTTTCGTATTTTAAATGATTCATATAGATTTGCCCTCCCATCTGCGGTTAATATGCCCCTTTGAGGCGTACTTTATTCTGCAGTTGACTGCGAATGCGGCTGTCAGGGCATATATTGCGGTGAATGCCCTGACCTATCTGAACTTATACTAATATTCTTCTTCGTTTAAGTCTTTTATTGCACATTACCTACTTGACATACGACAAGTAAAAGTGTTAAGTTTATTATTTCACAATAAACATGATATAGTTACCAAAACCGAGGAATTAGATCGCTCTGGATGCTTACTATCAGGCAGAGAGAAATGATAATGAAAATCCGCTTGACTTTTGTAGAAGAAATGGATGGGAGGAATACATTTACAGAATGCTCATTGTTGACTTTCTTATTTTGAATAGAGACCGGCATGGAGCAAACATGGAGGTTTTGAGAAATAATAAAACGAGGACATTAAAATTAGCCCCGCTATTCGACCATGGTCTTTCTTTCATTTTTCAATGTCATGAAGAAAATGAGATGATATCGTTTGATGTCATGCAAGATAGACCTGTCCAATGTTTTGTTGGATCCAGATCTGCAATGGATAATTTAAAATTAATACCTGCTAATCAACATCCGCATTTAAGCAGGCTGCAGGAGAAAGATAAAGAAAGCTTGTTTGAAGGTATTGATTCAGTTATGCCTATGGTTTGGCAGGAGAAAGTGTGGGAAATGATTTGGAAGAGGTGGCAATATTATGAAAGTTTTTGCAATCAAAGATGAAGAAGACAAACAGCTTAAAACTCTTGCGTATTTGATCTATTATGAAAGAGAAAAGAAATTTTATATTGAACTTCCTGAAAATGCTGACCCATGGGAAGTTCCACTGCTGCTGGATTCTTTCGTAAGACGAGGGGAATTCACTGTAAATGCATTTTGGAGCAAGCTATGGGTACAGCAGCGAATTGTGCCTCAGGATCGTCAAAACCTCGGACAGATTTTAAAAACTAATGGCCTTGAAACCTACAACGAGTATGAACTTCTTATGCTGGGTGAGGGTAGATGCGCCCAGGATAGTTACTATTTGGTCCCGCTCTGCAGTAAGGTGTTAAATGAACAGTTCCATATGAGGTACCAGATAAAAATAGAAGATGTAGTTCCTTTAGAAGGTTCAAAGCTTTTAGTTTTTTTCGGAATGGCAATGTACGGAAATGTAATATGAAACGCCTGCTTTCCTATAATGCACGCTTTGCTTCGATCATGAAGAATGACGAGCTTTTTAAAAAAGTATGCATTCAAACCGGAGGATATGGAGTTTGCTGGGGGGAGCATCTATCTGTCTCTGATAAAAAATTATATGAAACAGGAGAAAGTATTCCCCTTTCTATCAATGATTTCCGAAGCTTTGTTTCTTCCCGAACAGTAAATACAACACAAGCTTCCGAATTACTGGAATGTTCGAGGCAGAATATAGAGGATCTGGTAAAACGGGGGAAGCTGCATCCAGTAAAAGTGGATGCTAAGAGCAAGTTATTTCTGAAGAGTGAGATTCAGCAGCGCCTTTGGAGATAATGAATGATAACGAAAAAAACCTAAAGGCCACATTTGTTTATATCATGTGGTCTTCAGGTTTTTAAATCAGATCATTCATTTAAACTCGTTTATAATCTCATTCAATACTTATCAATTCACCAAATTATACTCTCATTTAAATTCTACAATTCTCCATGAAACATTTCTTTATCAAACTCCGGATTAAAGTAGTAGAAATTCTTACTGTCTAACTGCTCTTTTGTCTTTTCCAGTGCCTCTCCGAATCTCTGGAAATGGACGATCTCCCTGCTTCTCAGGAACTTCAGCGGTTCCCTGATCTCCGCATCCGGGATCATCCTTAGCAGGTTGTCATAAACCGTACGCGCCTTCTGTTCCGCAGCAAGGTCTTCCGTTAAGTCAGCAATGGCGTCCCCCTTGGACTGGAATTCAAGCGCTGTAAAAGGTACTGCAGCTGCGGCCTGCGGCCATAGTGCGGTGGTGTGATCAATATAGTAAGCATCAAACCCTGCCGTCTTGGCTTCTTCAATTGTCAGGTTCTTTGTAAGCTGGTACACCATGGAGCAGATAATCTCCATATGAGCAAGCTCCTCCGTACCGATATCTGTCAAGAGGCCGCCAACTGACTTCACAGGCATGGTGTATCTCTGTGCAAGATAACGCATGGACGCAGAAAGTTCGCCGTCCGGCCCGCCGTACTGGCTGATAATCATCTGTGCAGTTTTGGGGCAGGTTTTTGTAATTTTAACCGGAAATTGTAATCTTTTCTCATAATACCACATTTATACACACCCTCCTTCCCACGGCATCGGTCCCTTTTGCCAGCAGAATCTGTCATCATGGCTGCCGCAGTCTGCGATCTGGCAGCGCGTCAGCGGATTGAATGCGGATGCATATTCCTTCAGAAGCATTTCCCGTTCCTTTAGTTTTTCTTGATATAGTTCTTTTGCTTCCTCCTGCTCTTCGTGAGTGTCCAGATAAAGCGTCAGGTCATCTAATACAAAGCTGACCTGGGCAATCTTTCTCATCATGTCCTCTCTTTTGATCTGCTCATCTGACTTCTTTTCTTCCGGCTTTTCGGAATCAGAAGTATGGTGATCCATTACGATACTTGCCGCAAAAAAAGGTTTGTTCAAATCTTTAAAAATGGTACCAATATCCAATGCATCTTTGTCATCATATAATTCTCCCCATTGCTGCATAGGGATGGTTGCAATTGCAAGCTGTGTTTCTGACATAATTATCTCCTTTCTTGTAAATACTAGTGTTGCATATTTAGTATCTGCAAAAATCAGAGCACTATATTGTCAAAAATTGCAATAAGGACTCAAAGCGCCTTATTATGTTATCTTCCAAAAGTTACTATGTAATTGAAAGATCATTCAACTATCCATTTTTACAAAAGCAGTTTTTATCATGGTCATTCACCACACCCACCGCCTGTAAGTACGAGTATATGGTTACAGAGCCCACGTACCGCATGCCTCTTTTCTTCAAATCCTTTGATATACGGTCTGACAGCTCCGTCTTTACAGGAATTGTATCTGCCTGATTGATGATGATCTTTCCATCCGTAAATCCCCACAGATATCCGGAAAAAGATCCGTATTCCTTCTGTATGTCCATAAAAATCGTTGCATTATGAACCGCCGCTGTTATCTTTCCCCGGTTCCTTATAATCTGCGGGTTCTGCATCAGCTCCTCCACTTTTTCCGTTCCATAAGCCGCAATCTTTTTAACGTCAAAGCCATCAAAAGCCTCCCTGAAAAATTCCCTTTTCTTTAAAATGGTAATCCATGAAAGCCCTGCCTGAAATGTTTCCAATAAAAACATCTCGTAGAGCTTCTCATCGTCGTACACCGGTATGCCCCATTCCTTATCATGGTATTCTATATAAATAGGTGATGATAAATCCACCCAGAAGCAGCGCTTCTTCTCCACCTCATGTTCCTTCTTCTCCATATTGTATTCCTCCTTCTCCGCCGTATTATTCTTGTTCAGCCCACTTTGCAATACGGCACATCTTCAAAACCAGTTTCCCGTCAAAAATATGAACCGGTATGTCCGCATCAATCGGATAAATAATCGGGCAGGCTTCGTCTTCAAAAAAGTACACCAGCACCACTTTCTGATTCGGATCTACCAGCCAGTATTCCCGAACTCCGGCGTCTTCATATTTATGAAGTTTTATAATATAGTCCTTTCGCCTGGAACCCGGTGAAATGACTTCCAGCACAAAATCCGGAGCTCCCATGATATTGCGTCTCACAATCTGCCCCGGATTACAGACAATTGCAATATCCGGCTGGAGCATCGTCTTTTCGTCATTATCCAGCTGTACATCTACAGGCGAAATGAACGGTGTGCATTCTCCGTCCTGCTCCACTATATAATTTGCAATCTGCCTGTATAGCTCTCCTGCAATCAGCTGATGAAATGTATTCGGCGCTGCCATATCATAAAAGTAACCATCTATCAGTTCCACTCTCTGATCGTCCGGAAGTGCGCGGTAATCGTCTACCGTGTACATTCCCGGCTCACTTCCTGCGTGGTACGCAGAGGCTTCCCTCACCACTGCCGGCTCTTTAAACACATTCTCAAGCGCAAGAATCGTCGCATATCTCGGATTCTCCGTCTCCCCGTTAAATATCTTTTGTACGGTACCCAGCGGAACACCGGACAATTCTGCAATCTGTGCATACGTATAACCTTTCTCCTTCTTCTTCTGCTTCATCTCCTGAATCGTCATAACCCTTCCTCCTCCGCAGCATCCGTTTATGGTTATATATTACAACATTTAGGGAGAATTGTAAACCGAATCTTATGCAATACCGGTTAAATTTCGGTGTGCAGATCATTTTTTTTTAATATGCCTCCTTTTTTCTTTTTCGCATTCCTGGAATTCATTGCCGCCAGCACAAACAATGCTGCGTTTATAAGAACTCTGTCCGCCTGGTTACCGGCAAAAAAACAAAATGACACTGTTAAAACTGCGCATCAGGCATTATAATAAAGCCAGTAGATCGTAAAATAAGTAACCTGCTGTTTATAGCCTGTGAATGATTCATAAGTAGAAAGGAAAATGCGGACAATGAGCGTTTCAACAAACGAAAAAACAAACCACAATTATGCAACAAATAACAGCAAAAAGATCCGGACCGCTGTGGTAGGCTGCGGTGCGATCAGCGATATTTACCTGACCAATATGATGCATCGGTTCCCGAACCTGGAGGTCACAGCCTGCACGGCAAGACATTTGGAGTCAGCTCAAAAAAAGGCGGCTCAGTATGGAATTCGGGCCTGCAGCTATGAGGAGATACTGCAGGATGAAACAATTGATATGGTAGTCGTGCTGACGCCTGCGCCGACCCACTATGAATTAATCCGCCAGGCTCTGCTTAACGGAAAACATGTGTATACGGAAAAAACAATGACCGTTGACCTGGAGGAGGCTAAGGAACTGATACAATTATCGGAAGAGAAGGGCCTGTATCTTGGCTCTGCGCCGGATACATTCCTCGGGTCCGCACTGCAGAATGCCAGGCGGGCAATCGATGAAGGTGCAATCGGCGAGGTAACCTCCTTCCAAATCCACGCCAACCGCAATCTCGACGTCATAGCGAGTTTCGCAACGTTTCTGTGTATGCCGGGCGGTGGAATCTGCCATGATTACGGGGTTTATTATCTGACCGCTCTGGTGAGCCTTTTAGGTCCGGTTAAGCGGGTATCTGCGGTTGTGCGGAACAAGAATGAAAAAAGAAAGAATACGAGTCCGGGAACACAGGGCTACGGGCGGGAGTATGAGTACCGCAACGAAAGCCAGGCTGCTGCAGCTATGGAATTAAAGAATGGTGTATTTGGTACCTTTGTATTAAACGGCGACAGTATTTTGCAGGATCAGGCGGAATTTATGATATATGGCACAGAGGGTATTCTGAAGCTTACTAATCCGAATCTGTTTGGCGGGGAAGTGATTCTTATGACCAATGACAGCAAACAGTGGGAGGCCACAACAAAAGAAGCCGTCCATTATACGGATGCATTTTCAGAAAATAGCAGAGGAATCGGTCCGGCAGAGATGGCATCGGCTATCATCGAGGGCCGGCCAAACCGGGCAAATAAGGAGATGGCATATCATGTACTTGATGTCATCAGCCAGATGATAGCGAGCAGCGAGAGCGGTCGGTTTGAGGAGGTTCTGTCCGAATGTGAACGGCCAGCCGTTTTGGAAGATGGAATGTTTTAGGTTTTTTTCTCTTTACTCACATGCAATGACATGCTCGTATCCGTAATTTGAAAAGGCATGACCATTGAAATTCCGGTCATGCCTTTCCCCATGCTTCATGTATTGTTTTCCTATATTTATGATCAGAGCGGCAAATCACGCTTACTGAACCGTACAATCCCAATCCCGATAAGCACCAGCCCAGCTATATACAAAATGATGCATGTCATCCAGGCTTCACTGTCACCGGCACCCAATCCATCAACATTAAATAATGTCAGCGGAGTTACATATTTCAGATTTTCAAATTTATCCCCTACTCTTGAAAGCATCTGTACCAAAACGGAATATACTAATACTGCTGTACTGATTGACAAGGAATATTTGGATTCGTTAAAGAAACAGGATGCACAGAACCCTACGCCTCCTAAAAATATCAGCAGCCCCAGCAATCCTATATTTACTCTCAGAAATGCTTTGATTTCCATTTCTCCCGGAAACATTCCCTCACTGAAAGCAAGTATCAGCCCCGTCGCAAATCCTACCATAATAACCAGGCACAGAATCATGAAGACTGCCTGTGTCAGCATAATCCTCCAGCGTTTTACCGGCGCAGCCAGCAAATATGCCATTGATCCATTGTCTACATATTTTGCTGACAGCCTGTTCGTCAGAATAATAATAAATACTCCAGGAAAACCGATAAAAAGCCAGCCATACAAATAACTTGAAACAAACTGCAACAGGGTCGAACCAGGACTGTTCATTCCGAAGGCCGAGAAGATTCCTGGCATGCTTTCCGCCATCATTTTTAAGCTGTCACCCATTTTCGGATCATACATAATTGTAATCATACTCCCATAAACACTAAGCACGACAAGGAAAATTGCGAGCAATAGCCAGTTGGATTTTATTTCTTTCTTAAACAACGTTGCATTCATTATCTAGCACTCCCTTCTCCGTAAAAATGCATAAAGAATTCTTCCAGACTCTGCGTCTGCACATCTAAATCCGTAATGGAATATTCACTTGCCTTTTTAACGAAAGAATCTAAATTCCTTCCCACTCTGGCTGTCACAGTCCTGTTTCCCGCCTCATAGGATACTTTAGGAAACTCTGCTGCAAACGCTTCAGCCATAACTGCATTTTTAAAAGTAACCGAGATATTCTTCTGGCGGCCTTCTTTGAGCTTTTCAATCTCCTCAACAGCAACTAATCTGCCGTCACGGATAATGGCAGCACGGTCACATGTACGTTCCACTTCCTCAAACATATGAGAAGACATAAGGATCGTTTTTCCGGCCTTCTTCTCTGCAAGAATCAGCTCTACAAATCGATTCTGCATCAATGGATCCAAACCAGATGTAGGTTCATCAAGTAAGTAAAGCGAGCATGTTGTCTGCATAAAAGCACAGACAATTCCTATTTTTTGTTTCATCCCCTTAGACATTTTTTTCAGTTTACCAGATGCATTCAGCTCAAACATATCCATTAACTCCTGAGCCCGCCCCAAGTTTTTTATTTTTTTCATTCTGGCCACAAAATGAATGAACTCCAACCCGCTCATAGAATCTATAAATGCAATTTCACCTGGCAGATAACCAAGATATTCCTGAATTTTGTCAGCCTCTTTAAAACAATCCTTCCCTAAGATCGACAGTTTTCCGCTGTCCGGTTTCATAAATCCCATTAACTGACGGATGGTCGTTGTTTTTCCAGCCCCATTAGGCCCCAAAAACCCAAGAACTTCTCCCTGTTTCACGTCGAAGCTGACATCGAATACGCCCCGTCCCCTGCCATAATCCTTTGTGATATGGCTGATCTCAATTACACTCATTCTGATATTCCTCCTTGTTAGCTGCAATAAATTGTCCGGACAGGTTTGACTTTCTCAGTCAAACCTTAATATCAGAATACCGGATTGACTATTTTTTACAACCCCTTTGCAGAATTTTTATTTGCTTTTAATCTCTTTTAATTTTACCTGCCCATCCTTCCTAAATCTGATACTCCTCCTTATACACCAGCTTCTTCATCATATCCATCCAATCGTTGAATTCTTTTAACAATTCGTTAATATCTATGGCCTTCCCGGCCATTTGTTTGTCATGAATATAACCGTCCCCCATCCACCTGAGCATTTTATAGACCTTAAAAGGCTCCACGCTGTCCTTGAATTTATAAGTATCTATATGACCAAAATACATCTGGTACATCACTTCTTCCTGCATGGTATTGAAAGATTTTAATGTATCCGACACAATCTCATTCTCCGAGTAAAAAGCCCGCATAGCAAAATCCAGAATATACGGATGCTTCTCAAGCATAACTGCTTTTCCAGCGCCCGCATAGCGCAGCAGTTCAAAAAAATCGGTCAGTTCCAGAAAAGTCGTATCCGCAATCTGATCCTTCATAATCTCAATCAGGAAATTATAGACATACATATACAGTTCTTTCTTATTATGAAAATAATAAAAAAGCAAGCCCTTCGAAATCCCGGCCTTTACCGCAATCAAATCCGTAGAAGCTCTTTTATACTCATTCTTCCCAAACACCTCCATAGCTGCATTAATAATTCGCTCCTGCTTCTCCTCTGGAAGCGCGAAAAATTTTTCATTCATACTGTCCCTCCTCTGCTCTTCAATCATTTTGGCTAATACAAATTGCTTTGACTAACCTGGTCAGTCCTTTCTTAAAGAATACATGATTGACTATTTTTTTCAACCCCAAAAGCAATAGAAATGTATACCGTCCCCCTTCCGGCGGCAAAGAGCATGCTTATTCTCAAAAAAACCACATCGGATTGAAAGACTAACTGCTCACCCAAGCAGAATTTAAGGCAGCCCGAGCCGCGCAATTACTCAGAATTGCGCGGTGACAGCCACCGGTGTCTTTCAATCCGATGTAGTTTTTAATTTGCACCTTTTTTCGTTTTGTACTTACGCCTAATCATATGAACACATATTTTGCCAGTCTCTCCATAGCCTCTTCCACCAGAACTTTTGGAAGTGCCAGATTGACGCGGATAGAATATTTCCCATAGAATGGCCTTCCATCCTGCCATATGACGCCGACTTCAACTCCCGCCTTTAAAAGATCATCCAGCGTTTGTTCATGCTTATTGCACCACGCTTCGCAATCCAGAAACAGCATGTAGGTTCCCTGTGGCTTTGCCAGGGATATTCCTTCAAAATGACTGGTAATAAACTCGTATGCATAATCGACGTTTTCCCCCAGCACTGTCCTGAGTTCATCTACCCACTCTCTGCCCTCCTGTTTGTAAGCGCCGATCAGAGCATGCATGGACAGGACGTTGCAGGAATTATAGTGGGAAGCTGATGCATATTTTGCAAGGCGGTCACGCAGGTACGGTGCATAAATCACGTGATACGAGCCAATCAGTCCTGCCAGGTTAAATGTCTTGGATGGTGCATAGATGGCAATGGTCCGCTCCCTGGCATCCTCAGATACAGACTGCAGCGGGATATGGGTGTGCCCCGGCAGTGTCAGGTCTGCCCATATTTCATCCGATATCACAACACAGTCATATTTATGAAATAAAGCCATAACCTGTTCCAGCTCTTCCCTATCCCAGACTCTGCCCGTAGGATTATGCGGGGAACAGAAGATCACGCAGTGAATGTGGTTATCACGCAGCTTTCTTTCCATGTCTTCCAGATCCATGCGCCATGCGCCGCCGTTGCCGCGCACTAATTCACTCAGAACAAGTTTTCTTCCTATACTTTCCACGGTTTTTGTAAATCCAATGTAGGCAGGGGCATGCATAAGCACTGCTTCTCCCGGAGCAGTAAACGCCTGGAGCGCCGATGATACACAGCCCAGAACTCCATTTTCATAGCCTATATCCTCCCGGGTCATGCCCGTTACGCCAAAACGGTCTTTCTGCCAGTTGATGATGCTGTCATAATATACATCCGGCATATCAAAATATCCAAAATGATGGTGCTTCAGCCTGTCCTCCAATGCTTCAAGGATCGTCGGAAGCGTAGGGAAATTCATATCGGCCACCCACATCGGAATCCGTGTAAATCCTTCCTTGACCTCCACGCCCTCCATTGGGATAGTGTCTACTGCCAGCGCATCGTGTCCCGCCCGTTCCATGATAGTTGTAAAATCATATTTCATAACTTTTGTTTATCCTTTCCTCAATCGTTTCCCTGATTTTTATGAAACTGTTTCTATTCTATACCGCATATTCCTGTCCGTCAAGACACCCTGCCCGCTTCCGAAAGCTTTACCCCTGCCGGTCTGCAGCGGTTCAGGCAGGCCTGCACTGTTACGCCGATCTGTCCGGCCAGACACTATAACCTCTGCTGCTCTATTGCTTTTCCTTATTTATTCAGATATAATATGAACTAGCATAGTATGAACCAGCCTTATGGATATATTGAAACGTTCTGTACTGCCAGGTATCCATAAGATGCAGACAATCCCGAAACGAATTTATTATTAATAAAGGAGATAAAATCATGGAACTGGAAAGAGATCCGGCTGTCAAAGACCCTTCCGCAATTACATCGGTAGATATTGCCGGCAAATATGATGCTTTTCTGGAAAACATCGGCTCCAGCGCATGCAGATTTTTATTAGACAATGATTTGACTCTGCTGTATGCAAACAACAGCTTTTTCAAAAGCACAGGATATACGAGAAAAGAATTTCGGTCCCGCTTCACCAGCCTCCGACTGTATCTAAAAAACCATATCACAGAATTCAACAACATTCAAAGCTCTGCTGCTGACGCAGTCAACAAAAAGGAATCTGTGTTTACAGTAGATTTCACACTTCCGTTAAAGCAAAGCAGCGGGATCAGATGCCGCATGACAGGGAACTTTACAGGGGAGAGTGTCGGAGACAGCCCGATTTTTTCCGCCGTCCTGACAGATATCAGCGACCTGGCCGCTCAGAGTGAAGAAAAAGGGCAGTATTTTGAATGGATGATGGACAGCTATATGGGTAACATTTACATCAGTGATATGGAGACATATGAGCTTCTATATCTGAATACTATAGCAGTTGAAACCCTGAAGACCCCAAGAGAAAAAATAATCGGCCGTAAATGTTACGAAGTAATCCAGGGAAGGACTTCTCCCTGCCCCTTCTGTACAAATAATAAGCTGCGTACAGATGAATTTTATGAATGGGAATTCTATAACCCAATTCTGACACGTACTTTTATGATTAAAAACAGGCTTATTAACTGGAAAGGGCATAAAGCACGCATTGAGCTTTCCCATGATATGTACAGTACAGAATATAAGCTGGCGAAAAAAGACCAGGAAAGGGAAACGCTTCTCAGAACGATCCCGGGTGGTTTCGCCCGCCTGGACGCAAGGGATTTAAGCACGGTTCTCTGGTACGGTGCCGATTTTTTAAATATTATCGGATACACAAAAGAACAGTTTGAAACAGAACTTCATTCCCAGTGTTCTTACATACACCCTGATGACAGGGACCGGCTGCACGCACTCTTGAAGAAGATGCAGCATACCGGCGGAAACATGATTACAGAGGCCCGTTTTATTACCCGCAGCGGCCAGACGAAGACGCAGACACTGACACTATACTACGCGGACGCCAAAAGCAGCTGGGACGGGATTCCTTCCTTTTACAGCGTATGTATCGACGTAACGAAAGAAAGAAGGGAGCAGGAACGCCAGCGAAAAGCTCTGGAAGATGCATATCAGGCTGCCAAAGTAGCCAATTCTGCGAAAACCAACTTCTTATCTACTATGTCACACGACATCCGGACACCAATGAATGCCGTCATGGGGATGGCTGCCATTGCCCAGGCCAACCTCGACGAGCGGGATAAGGTCCGTGACTGCCTGAATAAGATCAATGTATCCAGCCGTCATCTGCTAAGCCTCATCAATGAAGTACTGGACATGTCTAAAATTGAGAGTGGAAATATTGATCTGCAGCCGGAAGAGGTAACTCTACCGGAGCTAATTCAGAATGTTTCCGATATCTGCAGGCCTCTCATTACAGAAAAACAGCTGGATTTCAAAATCAGTGTCAGCGATGTCCGGCATGAAAAGATTATTACTGATGGAGACCGGCTGCAGCAGGTTCTCATGAACCTCCTCTCAAACGCCATAAAGTACACGCCGGACGAGGGCACTGTCAGTCTGCGGATTAAAGAAATCCCGTCCCTGTCAGATAAAAAAGGGCAATTTGAATTTATCGTAACAGACAATGGCATCGGGATGTCGGAGGATTTCATTCCGTTCATTTTTGAGCCGTTTTCCCGGGCCGAGGATTCCCGTATCAGCAAGATCCAGGGAACCGGCCTTGGACTTGCTATCACGGAAAATATTGTGCGAATGATGAATGGATCAATCGAAGCTGCAAGCCAGATAGAAAAAGGAAGCAAGTTCACCGTTACTCTGCAGTTTGATCTGATTGATGAAGATATCCCCCGTGACAGTGAACTGGAGGGGCTGCCTGTCCTTGTCGTAGACGACGATGAAATCGTATGCGAAAGTGCCACTGCACTTTTAAATGAACTGGGTATGCGGGGCTTCTGGGTGCTCTCCGGCGCAGAGGCCGTCCGATGCACTTCAGATGCACACCGCAGCGGGGATGACTTTTTTGCTGTGATCCTGGACTGGAAAATGCCGGAGATGGATGGATTGGAAACCTTAAAAGCGATCCGCAGCAATCTGGGGGAAGACGTACCTGTTATCATTATCTCCGCCTATGATTATTCTGATATTGAAGCAGAATTTCTGAGCGCCGGCGCGGATGCCTTTATTACGAAACCGCTGTTCAAATCCAAAATGCTTCACGTCCTGCAGACATTTTTAAACAGCGGCAGGCTGGAAACGGCTGCTTCCCAGGCAGAGATCGTTCATCCGAAGCTTGCCGGAAAACGGGTGCTGCTTGTGGAGGACAACGCCCTGAACCGTGAAATTGCCACTGAACTGCTAAAGATGCAGGAACTATTGATAGACACTGCTGAAAACGGGCAGAGAGCTCTTGAGATGTTCGAGGCCTCCAAGCCCGGATACTATTCTGCAATCCTGATGGATATCCAGATGCCTGTCATGAACGGTTATGATTCCACAAAAGCAATTCGAGGCCTTGCCCGGGAAGATGCCAAAAATATTCCTATTCTTGCACTGACCGCCAACGCTTTCACCTCTGATATCGGAAAGGCATACAGCGCCGGGATGAATGACCATATTGCAAAACCCATTGACGTAACCCTGTTAATAGAAGCTTTGCAGAGACACCTCTGCCTGTGATTTTATGTGCAAATCCTACCGTGGTATGATATGATAAAAAGAAGATCGTATTATATTCAGGAAAGGGATGACACAATGTCTAATTATAACAGCCAGGAACAAACAATCTACCGCAACCTTGCCGGTAAAATACAACTGGGCTTTTACGATGATGGTGCGCGCTTCCCATCTGCAAAAGAAATTGCCGAAATGTTTCAGGTGTCCTACTGCCCGGCCCAGAGAGCTCTCAAGATGCTGGAGGCTGAAGGACTTATTAAGTTGTGCCGCGGGAAGGCTACAATTGTACTGGCAAAGCCATTCCAAAATTATCTGGAGAGTGATATTTTTAAGCGGCGCAGCAAATCTCTTCTGGATCTTGTCAAAACCATTAAGCTGCTCTCTCCCCCCACATGTTCCCACAGCGCAAGTCATATGGAGAATGGGTTTATTTTCGGAAAGACTTACAGCCAAAGGCTGCCGTATCAAAACACGAATATGTGGATACAGTTTGAACAATCGCTTTATGCTCTGGGCAGCCATACAGCCCTCAGTCTGTACTACGATATCAGCGCGTTTGCCGGAAGTTCTTTTCTGGATATACTCCGGCTGGTTTGCGGAGATCAAAAAGCCGGTACACTTATACATAGCACGGCTGATGAATACCTGCAGTATATTCAAAATGATAAGAAGGACGGATCTGCCGTCACAAGGCAGCATCTTGATACGCTTGCAGAAACATTCTTTGAGATGATAGAAAATTATCTGGAAGATATGCCGCCCCTTCCCGAAGACATGAACCAGGAACCTTTTTACTGGGAACCGCAAAAGGGCCGCACCCGCTATTGTGATATGGTGGCAATTGATTTGATCTGTAAAATCAACCAGGGCATTTACCCGGTGGGCACTTTGCTGCCGCATATTGCTGTTATTGCGGACACCTATCATATTTCAGAGATCACTGCCAGGCGTACAATTATGCTGATGAATAAGCTTGGGGTTGTGAAAACACTCAACGGAATCGGAACGAGGGTAATTTTTGCCGGTGATGCTTCGATTCCCCAAAAGCTCCAGGATCTGACTTTGGATGACAATATGATCATCTTCCTGGAAGCGCTGCAGTTTCTGGCCATTACGGGTGAGGCGGTTATGGCATACACTTTTCCGTATATTTCAGAACCACTTCTGGAAGACATTGTACATGCCGCATCAATACCGGGGCATGAACGCTCCAGAGTCGCCACGGTGGGCGCTATACTGCAGGCCATTGTCCGCAGCTGTCCGCTGGCAGCAATACGCGAAATATACAGCAAGCTCACACACCTGCTGTTAAAGGGCAGTATCCTCCGCCTGGAGACTACCGGAAACGAATCCATTCCCGGATGGCCCCGGACCGTTGACTCTATTTTGAAGGGCTGCCAAACGCCTGATGGCACAGAACTGGCCGCCGCCTGCCGGCAGCTGTTCGAAAATAATTTTGCCTCAACCAAACAGACACTGCTGGATTTGGGAATTCATAAGGCTGAAATAGTAACAGGGTTTTAGAACGATAAATCTAAGGGATATAAGAGAGGCTGAAAGATGATTTTGAAATCACTTTTCAGCCCTTTTTATCCTCTATAATTCACTTATTATAAAATGCTGCTATTCATTCCAGGGCGGTTCTTCCTCCCCGGATTCAGAGTTTCCGACAACGGTAATACTTCCGGGAGCCTTCATCGTGCGTACATTGATTCCATTTACCTCGATGTGGTCATCTACCGCGATAACCAGACACTGTCTGCCATCGATCACTCTTGTTTCCACAAGATCCATCCGCTCCGGATTGACTTTGATAATAACATCCGGTGTTTCAATATTGAACTTTCTGGTCTCTGCAATATTTGCAGCAAGCAGGGAAGCCTTTTCTCCTGCCGTCTCCTCAAAGTTCTTATCGAATTCCTCCATTTTCTCGTTTGGCACTCCGCTCTTCTCAAATAACTTTTTTACATCGGTCTTGTCCAGCGCCAGCGGCTCCGGCTCTTCCTTATGTTCTTCAATCATATCGTTTAAAGTTTCATGGATGCTGCGGACAGTTTCGTAGTCGCCGTCTTCGCCCAGCGTATCTTCAATCAGAAGCTGGAATGTCTCTTTCTGGGTGTCTGCGGACATAGGCATCTGTGCCCCCAGTACGCGGTCAATCATCTCTTCCTGCAGATCTTCTGACTTTTTCGTATAATACAGGACGCCATGAATATCCATATTGCGGTCTGTAAATGCTGGAAACAGAAAGCCCTTATCCGGCATATCCACAATCCAGTCACGTATTCTGTCCTGAATCCGGTTGTCCTCAGCATTATAGCAAAGGCCCGGCTTTGACAGGCTTACAGGACAAATGCTGCACAGGAGATATTCGTATACATGATCGGACGCATCAAACATCTCCATATCATCGGATGATTTGCCCGGAATATCATACATTGCATGGATCAGGACAATATAATAATTCTCTTCATATATGTAACTGTCAATAATCTTATCATAGAATTCTTCCAGCAGCATATCATCTTCCAGTTTGCTGGCTCTGAGCTTCATCAAAAACTCCTGGGTTCCTCCGGGCATCTCTGCATCCAGCGGAAATTCCATGTTCAGCATGTTGCGTCCCATCGCCCCCGATAATGTCTTTTTGAAAATATCAAAATACTTAAATGCTTCCTCCTCCGGCAGAGAGAGAAATGCATCTCTGGACTCCATCTTTTTATTTTTTTCATGGTCTACATAACATCCACAAATGCGTGTAATTGCACAATTTGCAGGTGTAAACTGTTTTCTGATCTCCAGTACTTCTTTTTTATTCATCTATCTTCCCTCTTTCTTCTATAAAAATTTGCATATCCATTGTGATTTGGTTCTGAACAGTAAGTCTATTTTACAACAAAATCTCTTTTCAGAAAAGCATTGATTTCTTTTTTTATCTGTGCTAGAGTATGTTTGTTATTACTGTTCAGACGGTGCCATGCACCTCGCTGAAAGCGACTTTGAGCAGACAGATGCCGGTTCTGCCATAAAACTTAACAATCGGCTGTTTCCTGCCGCCGGGTAGGAACCCTGAAGCATTCGTATGTCATACCATTAGGCCCTGGAAGGTATGAAACACGGATGTTTTTTTAATCTTCCATATAAAATAAAGGATATACAGAAAATGCACGACAATATTTGATTAATTCTACGGAGGTTTATATGAAAACAGATTCTATTTTCCTGACATTTATGAAATATGTCTCTGCCAATATTCTGGGAATGATAGGACTTTCCTGTTATATTCTGGCAGACACCTTTTTTATTGCCCGCGGAGTTGGGGCTGATGGGCTGACTGCTTTGAATCTGGCAATTCCCGCCTACAGCTTCATCAACGGACTGGGGCTGATGATCGGTATGGGAGGCGCCACCCGGTATTCGATAGCCGGAGGCAGCGGTGATACGCATTCACGTAAAACCGTGTTCACTCAGGCTTTATTATTTGTAACGGTACTGGCCGCCCTGTTCTTTTTGGCAGGCCTGCTGTTTCCCTATCAGATTGCAGCCCTTCTGGGTGCGGATGAGTCCATTCTGCCGCTCACGGGGATATATCTGCGCATTCTGCTCATGTTTGCGCCCATGTTCATGCTGAACAATCTGCTGATCTGTTTTGTACGCAATGACAAAAAGCCACAGCTGTCCATGACAGCCATGCTGGTAGGCAGCCTGTCCAATATTGTACTGGATTATGTATTTATCTTTCCGCTCGGGCTGGGTATGGCAGGCGCTGCATTTGCCACAGGGGTTGCCCCTGTCATCAGCATGCTGATCCTGTCCCGCCATTTCCGGCGGAAAGAAAATCAGTTCCATCTCTGCCGCATCAGACCTCGTTTGAAACAGATCCGGGATATATCCGCCCTGGGAGTCTCTGCCTTAATCGTGGAGGTCTCCTCGGGAATTGTAATGATCGTCTTTAACTTTCTGATTTTAAAAGACAGCGGAAATCTTGGGGTGGCGGCATACGGAATACTGGCCAACATAGCCCTGGTGCTGATCTCGATCTTCACCGGGATCTCCCAGGGTATTCAACCCATTCTGAGCAGCTGCTTTGGAAAAAAAGAAACAAAAAATGTCAGGAGCTTACTGCGCTATGCCCTGACTGCGTCCGTCCTTTTTGCTTGTATTTCCTATGGAGTCACCTATTTTTTCTCCGATGGGATCGTAGATCTGTTCAATAAAGAGCGCAGCCCTGCTCTGCACGAAATCGCTGTGAACGGAATGCACATATACTTTACGGCCTTCCTATTCGCCGGTGCCAACATCATTTCGGCAGCATACTTCAGCGCTGTGGATAAACCAGGCTGTGCCTTCCTGATCTCCTGTCTGCGGGGTTTTCTGTTTGTCCTCCCGCTGGCATTTACTCTGTCCGCACTGCTGGGGCTTAACGGTATCTGGCTTACCGTACCTGCGGCTGAATTCATGACTACCGTAGTGGTGCTTTTGCTATTTGGAGCGAAGAAGTGAGGTCTGCCGCCTGTATGAAGCGGAAGTCTGCGGGGCTGGTAAAACATGGTGGGAGGTTTTGGGGTAGGCCGATTAATCGAACATTGACTATTCTAAATAACGGGTAAGTAATCTTCTGTATTCCAATTGGATTCCATAATAGTTTTCCAGAGCGGGACTGCAGTTTTCTGCTACCTCGTCGACGATTTCGTCAAAATTTTCTTGTATGACAGATATAATTGCCGGGTTTAGCTTTCCGCTCTTTGCCATTTCCTGAATGATTGAGAGGGTTCTTTCCTTAGAAAAAGCTTCTTTATAGCTGCGTGTCCCCAGAAGTGCGCTGACTATATCTGAGACAGCGACGATCTCCTCCTCCAGCGTCATATCTTTTCCAGTGATTCCTTTTGGATAACCGCTGCCGTCTAATTTTTCATGATGCCGCAGAGCAATCCGAGTCACGTCGGCGTCAACACTTCCGCCCAGTATACGCTCTGTGATATCTACGTGCGTCTTCATGATATTCATCGCCTGCGTGCTGAGCTTTCCCGGGAATTCGAGTATCTCTACCGGAATCCCGATCTTCCCAAGATCATGAAGCATGGCGCCATATCGGATCCTCTCCGATCGTTCCTGAGTTATATCCATGTGCCTTGCAACAGAACAACTAATACTGGTAGTTGTAATGGTATGTGTTACCGTGTGCTGGCTGCGGAAATCAATTGCATAAATCAACATCCCCAGGTACTGCCCGCACTCCGTATCGGTAAGTTTCATATTCGATAAGATCCCCTTTGCTTCAATATCGCCCTTCTGAAGTTTTGCAAAAAGATTATATTCCTCGTCTGCCTTTAAAAACAAATCTGTTACATGGTCTGTAAACTGGTTGCCGCGATTTTCTGCCAGAAAAGCTGCCGCCCTGGTTCTGACCTCTTCCAGGGTGCTCCCTTGTCTGAAACTTCTGCTGAAAATCTCCATCCTGTCGGCCAGATTGATCATCTGTGCGGTCCCCCGGATTTCCGGTGTAAGGCGCAGAAGCTCCGCAGCCGGTGTATGATGGAACAACACGGCCTCGGTCCAATCTTTTAATGGAGAAAGGTAACGTAAAAAGACATATCCATATATGGAATGCTCCCAGACATCTCCTGTCTCAAATTCAACCATCCTGTCAATCTCTTCCGTCTTATACGCGCCTATGTCGTGCAATACTGAAAGAAGACAGATATCCTGCTTTTCCTGTCTGCTGTAACTGCCTTCGACCTCCATCATATATGATACGAGGAAAGCCACCCGGACTCCGTGGTCCACAAGTCTGGTGTCCACCTCATTCAAAGTACGCTGAATTAACCCAACAATATTATCGCTGTTTATTACAGTATTTACCCCCATCCCAATTCCCTGTCATCCAGTCAGTATATCTGCAAAAGGCCGGTATTATGGTTTTCCCCGGATCTCCTATACATTCTGCTGCCTTCCGATCCCTTTCTATGTAATAATACATTTATTTTGCATGCATCCTCAAAAGATGTCAAGCGGAATCAATTCATCCTATATACGTTGTTACTATTCACGGCCCAGATACCCGGCTCCATCACTTTAATGGCTCGGATGCCGTACAGCGGGGTGCACGGCCCCGTGAATAGTAACTATACATTTCCACATGGCAGCAGTTGGGGCCTGCCTGAACTGTTACCACGCATGAAAATCACATTGCAGGATAAACTACAGAGTAAGTCCAATGTGCATGAAGCATTATACCCATTGGACGTGTTTGCAGCATGGCAGCAAAATAAGATATATTTATTACTATCAAAATTTATGGAGGTATTAGATGGACAATAAAAGTGAAAAATTTACGTTTAACCCCGAAGAAGCGCTGAAGGATTTTCAGGCATATCTATACGAACGTGAGAATGCAAAGGCGACAATCTCAAAGTATGTAACCGATATTCGTACCTTTTATAAATATCTGGAAGGAAATTATGAAATTGATAAAAAATGCATTGTTTCATATAAAGAATGGCTGTATCCCAGATACAAAGCTGCGAGTATCAACTCGATGCTGGTAGCATTGAACCAGTTTTTGGAATTCTGGGGATTGGGAAGATGGAAGGCAAAAAGACTGAAAGTACAAAAGCAGCTATTCATACCCGAGGCAAAGGAAATGACGAAACAGGATTATAAAAATCTGATTGAAGCAGCAAGAAGCCGGCATAATTCCCAACTGGCCATGAGCATAGAGACCCTTGCGGCAACGGGTGCAAGAGTAAGTGAATTGGTGTTTTTCACTGTGGAAAGCATAAAAAAGGGAGCTATCACCATATCAAATAAAGGAAAGCACAGAACCATATTGATTTCAGACGGCCTGAAAAAAAAGTTGCTTTACTATGCCGCTAAAAATGGGATAACTCAGGGATGTATATTTATCACAAGAAACGGAAAGCCCAAGGACAGAAGTAATCTATGGAGGGAAATGAAGGCGCTGGGCATAATATCAAAAGTCCCGGAACAAAAAATATTCCCACACAATCTAAGGCATCTCTTTGCCCGCTCCTATTATAAACTTACAAATGATATAGCCGGACTCGCGGATCTCCTGGGCCACAGCAATCTGGATGTAACAAGGATATATACTGCAAACACAGCGGAAAATTACAGAAAACAGATTCAACGGCTTGGACTTGTAACAGGGTAATAAAAAAGACACCCTCGTGTTTTTAACAACATAATATTAGTTATGTTGTAGCTCTATGCCTTGTTATGGTATATACTTAATAAAGGGGACCCATATTAGAAACTAAAACTTGACATGACTTTTTAAAACTGTTAAATTATTAGATATAAATAATTGTTGCTATGTATGGCTGATTTACAGACTTCCTTGATTTTACAACATAACTAATATTATGTTGTTTAAAGTTTCAGGATGTCTTTTTTAACTTCTTTGCCTCAACAACATAACTAATATTAAGTTGTTAGTAGTTCATTGAGAAGTCAAAGAGAAGAGAGGATGAGATAAAATTTACAATTCTTGAATACAAACACTGCTACCCTGAATGATTAATTTCGTTCAATTCCGAAAGCAGTGTTAGCTTCATGTGCCTTCAAATATCATTCCCTATCCGAACCGGCCCAGCCAGCCGACTTCAGGGAATAGCCAAACAAACCCAGGTATATAAAAATGATGCCGCCGATAATTCATATAGATATCCCCGCAGCCTTTAATCCCTCCTAAGAATTAATGGCTGCGGGGAAAAACAGATCAAAGGGAGAATACATAAGATGAGCAAAATTAAATACCCATTGCATAAGCTAAAATACTGCAGAAAATGTATGAATGAAACATTTGGTATGAATTTACAAAGAAAAGACCTATACGTCTATTCCTACCCCATGAAATGCAGCCGCTGCGGAGAATCCAAAAATATAATCTACAAGGCCCGCTTCCCCTATAACCTCATCCTCCGTTCCAAAATAAACCACATGCCCGACCTGGAAGCAAAATTCAACGAATAAGAAACATCTCCGCCCTATAACCAAACACTTCCCCAGCCCCCATACGCTGCCCCCTCGGCGCCCTTCCCAAGTGAGCCGCCATACCGGCCTGATGCGCCAGCCGGGTCGGAGCCGGATATGTGGCGTGGCCGGGCATAAAATAAGTGTTACGGCCCCTTAAGGAAATGCAGCCTGTTTGGATGGATGAAATTTTTTCACAAAAAAAATTTCAAAGGGAGCTGAGCTGCGCTGTCATCAAGACAGCGCAGTGAATCTCCCTGGTTCCATCCAAACAGGCTGCATTTCCTTTAGGGGCCGTTCACGAATGAGCAGCCCGGCCACGCCACATATCCGGCTCCGACCCGGCGTCCCCCCAGCCACCACATCGCCTCACTTACTAAGCGCATCTATAGCCCGCAATTCCTCGTCTGAAAATGTTCTGTTATGTATGATCTCTATATTCTCCGTAATCTGCTCCGGCCTGGAAGCTCCAATCAATACGCTTGTGATATCGTTATCTTTTAGTATCCAGGACAAAGCCATCTGAGCCAGGGTCTGTCCTCTTTTAGCAGCAAGCTCATTCAACCCCTTTATCTGTTCAATCCTTGTCTCTGTCAGGCTGTCTTTCTTTAAAAAACGTGGGTCCTTAGCGATCCGGCTGTCCTTTGGAATGCCATGCAGATACTTATCGGTCAAAAGTCCCTGTGCCAGCGGGCTAAAACAGATGATTCCCAGACCCGCTGCGGAGGCAGCTTCTTTTACGCCATCCTCCTCGATTGTACGGTCAAAGATGGAATATCTGCGCTGGTTAATAATCAGCGGACACTTCAGATCCTTCATAATTTCCATTGCCTGAACCGTGTGTTCTCTGTCATAATTAGAGATTCCTGCGTACAATGCTTTTCCACTGTGGACCGCCTGCGCAAGCGCCATCATGCTTTCTTCCACAGGGGTATCGGGATCCATGCGGTGATGGTAGAAGATATCCACATATTCCAGATCCATACGCTTCAGGCTCTGGTCCAAACTCGCCAGCAGGTGTTTTTTGCTTCCAAAATTTCCGTAAGGCCCTTCCCACATATCGTAACCGGCCTTTGTACTGATCACCAATTCATCTCTGTACACCCCAAGGTCTTTTACCAGTATCCGGCCAAAATTTTCTTCCGCGCTGCCCGGTACGGGACCATAATTATTAGCAAGGTCAAAATGTGTGATCCCATGGTCAAACGCTGTCCGGCATAAAGCCCTCATATTCTCAAAATCACAATTGCTTCCAAAATTATGCCATAACCCAAGCGACACGGCCGGAAGCTGAAGCCCGCTTTTCCCGCTGTGCAAGTAATGCATTTCCCCGTATCGATTTTCAGACGCTTTGTAGTCTACTGCCATCATATACCTCCTGATCGTTATTAATATGCGGCTGTCTGCAGTTTAAAATAAATCTGCCTAAAGACATCTCTTCACTCATACCTGTCACACGGGTATGCCGCCAGCCCATCATATATCTGTTTATTATAGCTGCGAGCACTTAGTGGCCGTATTTTGGCCCCTTACGTGCGATGCATAAAATATAGTTGGCAAGGTCTTTTCGAGCCTTACTTTTTTATTGTATCATAATTCCTGCTGCCTGTTCAAATCACTTTCTATCTCCGGATATTGTTCATCCAGTGTATAAAACGAAATCAAAATGATAACTGCTGCCGACAGCAGAAAGGGAAGTCCGGCAAAATTCATGCGAATTGCAAACAGCGTCTCTGCGCCCCCGGCATTTCCCGCCTGATAGCCGCCCAGTTTTAGAACAAAAGCACAGATGTAGCCGGAACAGGCAATCCCAAGCTTCTGTACCAGAGCTATCATAGAGGTAAGAAAGCCCTGAGGCCTCACCCCCGTCTTCCATTGGGAATAGTCTATTACCTGCGAAAGCATAACAAAAACCATTCCGGTGGCCATGGCCCAGCCAATGCTGGCTGTTATATGAAATAAAATTGCTGCCGCTACATTTTTTCCTGCTGCCCAAGTTCCCGCCATGGACATACACCATAATATATTTCCGCTTCTCACGCAGAACCGCATTCCCCTTCTCCTTGCGATGGCAGGCAGTATAAAAGCAACTGCAACCGAGGCCAGGGGCATAATCGATAGAAAAAGGGAACTTAACGCTTCCTGCCCCAGATAATATTTTGTATAATACAGGGTTCCCTGATTTCTCACCATCATATAGGTAAGGCTCAGAAACTGTACGCCGCAGAGTACCAGCCAGTGCCTGTTATCCTTTGCAGCCTTCAGGGACCGGAGGATTCCGCTCTTTTCCTGCCCTTTCCCCGGCTTTACCCGCTCCACTACATGCGCGGCGCACACAAGGGAGCTGCACAGGAAGATGATGCCGAACAGGACTGCCGCCAGCATAAAGCCCTGTCGTTTGCTGTTCCCCAGTTCGTTCACAAGCCACAGCGTACAGGCAGTTACGAAGATACCGCCGCAGTTGGCCCCAACATTTTTAAAAAGATTGAACACGATCCGATCTTCCTGTCTTCCGCTCAGCACGGTCAGCATCGTAGAGTAAGGAACATTGATAAATGCGTACAGCAGGCTGAACAGGACATAAATCATTGCCGCATAGAAAACTTTTCCCTGTTCGGAAAAAGAAGCCGGCGAATAAAATAATGCACACATCAGCAGGCATACCGGCAGTATCCCTGCCGCAATAAAGGGCCTGCACTTTCCATAGCGGGTATCCGTACGGTCTACGATAAATCCCATAACAGGACTGAATACTGCATCTACCGTTCTTCCGGCCAGCAAAATCATGCCGATGGCTCCCAGATCCAGCTTTGCTGCGTCTGTATAAAAAAACATCAGATATGTTGATACAAATGTAAAAATACCATTTCCCGAAAAATCGCCCAGCCCGAAACTAATCTTTTCCAACTTCGACGGGCTGCTCATTTTCTGCTCGCTCAAGTCTGTCTTCATCGGTTTTTTGGTATCTGCGGTACGGTATTGTCACCGTTACCCTGGTACCCACTCCTTCCTCACTGACAATCTGAAGACCGTATCCGTCCCCATATATTTCTGCAATTCGTCTGCTGACGTTGGCCACGCCTATCGTCCGCATCTTTCCTTTAATTTCTTCATCCGAAGCCAGTAGCTCCTCTACCTTATCCCGGCTCATCCCTATCCCGTCATCCACCACGCGGATAACCAGGCATTCCTCTTCTCTGCGCGCCTGGATACAAAGCCTTCCGGGCTTAATCTTACCTGCCAGCCCGTGAAAAATCGCATTTTCTACAATTGGCTGTATCAGGACATTGGGCACCTCACAGTCCAGCACATCCTCATCAATCTGATAGTCAGTCTGAAAACGGTCCGGATACCGGTATTCCTGAATCGTCAGGTAATTCCTGATGTTCTTCACTTCCTGTCTCATGCTGATGTATATGCTGTCTTTTTCCACCCGCAGTGTATCCTGAAGCAGAGATATAAACGCATTCGCAAATTTTACGATATCGTTGTCCCCCTTCATCTGTGCCATATACACGATGGAGTTTAGTGTATTGTAGATAAAATGGGGATTAATCTGCAGCATAAGCCTGTTAATTTCCATTTCCCGGATATTTTTCTCATGCTCTACAGATTCTTCCAGCAGATTCTGCAGATCCTGCACCATACTGTTAAAAGAATCTCCCAGGATCTCAAGTTCATCATTTGTATGGATATCCACTTCTACGTCAAAGTCACCGGTACGCACTTTCTCGGCGGCCGCATGCAGCTGTCCCACAGGCCTGGTAATCCGGTTGATAAAGTAATAGATCAGAACAACCAGCAGGGTAATGGCAGCCGCGAATGTCATCAGAAAAAGCTTCTGCATCGTGGAAAGCTTATTCCCGATCTGATCACTGTACACCTCGGAAACCATAATCCAGCCGTCCGAGAAACTTCGGTTGCAGAGTATTACATTGCCGTTGTCCAGCCGGTATTTACCGTTTTCATTTTCAGCGATTGCTTCATAGGGAAGCGTCAGCTTCCCACTGCCTAAGATTTTATTTCCCCATCTGTCATAAAGGGCATACCCTTTCAGCAGATTGTCATCCAGTTCCGCCTTGGCGATCAATTCTTTAAAATCCACATGAATGATCAGATCCCCCATGATATCCCGTCCGTTCTGGATATCCTTAAACGTCATTACATAACTGATCACATCGCTCTGCCACCCGGCCTGTGAAGAAAGATAGGAGTGCAGCGTGGTAAACCCCGACTGCACATTATGCGCCTTAAATTCCTGGTACCATGCCTCCTCTTCCGGCTGAAACGCGCTCTCGTACTGGTTGCTGGAAAAAGTCTTGCCGTCCGGAGTAATGACGATAACACTGCTCAAATATGGCTGCATATTTGTATAGGAAGAAATAAGCCGCCTTACTTTGTCATGGCTGACCAAAGCCGCAAAGCTGTCCTTTGTGCGGCTCTCTTTGATGAGATTCTGGAGTTCGGATAAAATGACGATCTGTTTAGCCACACCCTCCACAGACTCCTGCACATACTCCAGCTGATGGCTGGTCTGCTCCAGTTTCTGCTGCTCATCCAAAATAATCTGTTCTTCCATTGTCCCGAACACATTGTGGTATATTACAAAGCTGCTGATCCCATAGGTAACTGACATAATCAGCAGCACGGACACGATCAGCTTAAATTTTAATGTATACCGCAGTCTCATATGGCTGTCCCCCCTCTCTGATCATCGCAGCCGGCGCGCATATTCGCTGGGGCTGATGCCCTCATATTTCTTGAATACATAGCTGAAGTACTGGCTGGACGTGAATCCGGCCTTCTCATAAACACTGGTAATCCGCTCGCCGTTTTTAATCAGCTCTTTGGCACGATTGATACGGTATTCGGTCAGATAATCCACAACCGTTGTTCCGATCTCCTGCTTGAAACATTTTCTTGTATGCCCCTCTGAAAGCTGAACCGCCTCGGCAATATCCTGCAAGGAGATGTTTTCTGCATAATGCTGCTGTATGTATTCCAGAATTAACAATACGTTTCTGGAGTAGTGTTTCTCATCCTGCTCACGCAGGTGGTGAAATATCCCGGATACCATTTTCTGCATATACTCCCTGGCCTCACCGGCGGAGTAAAATTCATTTTGTACCGGAATGGCATTGATATCCACCTTTTTACGCATGGCATATCTCTTTATCACACCGTGCAGTTCCTGCAGCATTCTGGTAAATTCCTGTATGGTGTAGGCCGCAGCCTCCTCAAATAAGCGATCAATCAGGGCCTTTGCCTCAGTTTCCTTCTCCGCATCCAAAATACCAACGAGGTCTGACATATAAACTTCCGTCTGCCGGTCCGCACGAAGTACGTTTTCCACATCGTTCTGATGATAGATCCTGTCTCTTCCCATACAGAGCATATGCTGGGAAAGCCTGAAAATGCGCCTGTACGCCTGCGGAAGATCTGTAAAATTCCGAAAGACATCTGAAATAATGGCAGATACCGGGATGCCTGCCTTCTTATATAACTGCAGCATTTTCCCTGCTGACTGCTCCAACAGCACCGTACTGTCGGACACGACTTCATGAATAAAGAAAACCGCGGCCCACATTTCCTCCGACAGCCTGACCGCCCCCCGGCAGGTAATGCCCTCAGGGTATTCCAGTTCTTCCAGCTGCATGCTTTCAAAGTTTACATGCTCCTCATACACAGCCTGCATACAGACAGGATGGATCCGCTTTACCGCTGTCAGGGCAAATCTGTTCAGCGTGCTGCCCTTATAAATATTTTCCATGCCTTCAGTCCGGCTGCTTTCGCTTTCCAGGAACTGCTTCAGATTATATTCCTGATAGGTATGGAGCCGCTTTCTTTCCAGTCTGACTTGTTCCATAATACTGCGGATCTCTTTGCCTAAACTTTCGGGAGTCAGTTCATTTTTCAACAGATAATTGCTCACCCCAAGCTCCATTCCTCTCTTCACATAATCAAATTCCCGGTAGGAAGTGAGCAGCACGATGATCTGATTTTTATTCTGCTGCAGAATCCGCTCTGCCAGAACCAGCCCATTCATAACCGGCATGCTGATATCTACAAATACAATATCCGGCTGTACCTTCGGGATTTCCTCCAGTGCAGTCGGACCATGGAGAGCCTCTCCCACCACTTTGCAGGCAGGAGAAAGCCCCTCTATCAATCTCTTAAAATACTCTATCGCCATCTTTTCGTCATCGACGATATAAAGCTTTACATAATTATCCATAAGAATTACCTCATTCCCTGTAATTCCTCTATTGTACCTTATTTTACAGCCTGCTGCAAACCCGGGAAATACTCCCTTAGCCTTTAACGGCGCCCGCGGTGAGGCCTTTGATAAAGCTCTTGGAACCGCAGATGAACATGATAAGCAGCGGAATTGTTGCAAGGAGCAGGCCGGAAAGCTGCGCGCCGTAATCCGTACGGTAGGCATTGGCCAGGCTCTTGATAAAGATCGGTATCGTGTTAAGGCTTTCGTTGTTAACAAATACAAGCGGTACCAGGTAGCTGTTCCAGGACCAGAGGAAAATTAAAAGGCACAGTGTAAGTACACCCGGTCTGATACAGGGGAACACCATTCCAAAGAAGATCTTCAGTTCTCCCGCTCCGTCAATTCTGGCGCTTTCAACGATCTCCATCGGCATGGAACCATTGATAAACTGTATCATCCAGAACGCACCAAATCCATTGGCAAACCACAAAAGGATCATGGGCCATAATGTCCCGGTCAGGTGCAGTGTCCGCATCTCAATCATATATCCGATGATACCGATCTGTGTCGGCACCATCATGGTCAGCATAATAAAATTCATCAAAGCTTTTTTAAACTTAAAATCATAGACAAGCATGGCATACCCAACCATAGCACTTACCAGCACACAGACTGCCATGGAGACTACGGAGATAAAAAGGCTGTTTCCATAGGACTGCAGGAAGTTGGACTGAAACACGGTCGCAATATTCTTCCCAAAATAATCAGATGGCAGAAACGGCATGCTTTGGAATATCTGTTCCGTTTTGTACGTTGACATTGTGATCATCATGTAAAAAGGAAACAGTGAAATAAATGATATAACGGCTAAAATAACATAAGATAATGAACTTGATAACTTTTTCATTTATTTCGCCTCCTTTTTATTCATCAGCTTCATGCCAACCAGTGATGTGATTACGATAATAATAAAGAGTGTTGTCGCAACAGCAGAACCGTATCCCAGTCTTGCAGTGGATCCAAATGCCACGTCATAAAAGTTCCACACCATCGTCAGGCAGGATCTGTCCGGTCCACCGATGACACTCGTTGTAGAGACGTTGAACATCAGGTTTGGCTCGTCAAACAGCTGAAGTGCATAAATCAGGCTGGTGATCACAATGAATATTGTGATTGGTTTTAAAAGCGGCAGCGTAATCTTAAAAAATGTTTTTACCGGACCTGCGCCGTCTACCTTTGCCGCCTCGTATATATCCTCTGAGATAGAAGTAATTCCCGCCAGATAGAGTGCCATATAATATCCGGTCGTTTTCCAGATAATCATAAATCCGATAACCAGCGGGGCGAATTTGGCATTGCCGAGCCAGTTGATCCCCTCCCCTCCGAAAAATGAGAGAATCTTGTTTATAATTCCTGTATTCCAGTCAAAAAGAAACGTGAAGATCAGGCCGATTGCAACCGGTGTGGTGATGTAAGGCAGAAAATTAATTGTCTGAAATACATTACGGAATTTTTTCAGGTTACTCAAGAATGCTGCCAGCACCAGGCCCAGGAAGATGGACAGCGGGAATCCCAGCACCATGATATACAGCGTATTCCCCAGTGATTTCCAGACCGTCTTGTCCTGGGTAAAGATGCGCACATAATTGTCCAGTCCGATAAACACTTTGTCGCCAATTCCGCTCCAGTCATGGAAACTTAAAAATACAGAGTACAGAATAGGGAACAAGTTAAATGCCAGAAAGAAGATGATGAATGGCGCCACAAAAAATAACGGCCATAAGATTGTATATTTTTTATTGCCTTTACTGTTCATAGATATTTCTCCTTACATTTTGCCGACATGTCTCCTGCCGGCGGGCTTAAAAAACGGAAGGGTGTCCGTTTCGGGAAAGCACTCTTCCGTTTCACTTCCATTTTGCTTATTTTACCTTAACGTCACTGTCCGTAATACGGTTTGCACATTCCTCAAGGCCCTTATCAATCAGTGCCTTGGTATCCAGACTTGAATCCGACATCACCGCGTTTGCCAGCAGGTCACGGATATCGATGACTGTCTGGTCGTAGATTGAAGGAGTCGGGATGACGATGCTCTGTGCGATTTCTCCATATAAGAAACCACCTACATCCTGTCCTGCAAAGAACGGATCTGCTCCTGACGCATAGGAAGCGTCTTCATAGAATTCTTTTGTTGGTACATAGTAGTCTGTTGCTTCTTTTGCAGTGTCAACACCGCCCTGCTCCAGGAATGCCCATTTTAAGAATCTCCATGCAGCATCTTTCTGTGCATCTGTGCTTGTGTTTGTAATACCTACGGAACATCCGCCGCAGCTGTAACCGCCTGTAGCAGGCATCATCAGGCCCCAGTTACCTTCGCCGTCAGGGTCATTGGCCTTGATGTAGTAAGAGATAGCCCAGTTCGGACAAGGATAGAACAGGTGCTTGTCATCTGCATATGTAGCGTTTGCCTGTGGAGTACCATTTTCAAATGTATCCACAACCTTGTTGTCTCTCATCTTAACAAGCGTGTCCATAACCGGAGTCATCTTTTCTGTAAAGTTTACGGTATCCCCTGTCTGAAGCTCTGTGCTGTCTGCAAAGTACAGCCACTCAGCAACAGCGCCGCTGGAATGGAACAGGTAAGCATCTCCGCCTGATTTTTCATTAACTTCTTTGCCTTTTGTAATGTAGTCGTCTGTTGACTGGAACAGTGCTGCCAGCTCTTCCGGATCATCTGTTCCAAAATATTCTTTCGCAAGATCTCTCTTGTATGCAATTGCTGACGGAGATACTGACTGCTCAATACCGATCAGCTGTCCGTCGTCTGTCATTGCTCTGTCTTTGATAAAGTCAAAGAAGATATTCGGATCCACATTGTATGGGTCTGAGGTCAGATCCTCGAACACACCCAGTTCTTTGTAGTTTGCAATCAATGTACAGCTCTGCTGAACCATGGTCGGAAGCTCTGATCCTGAAGCAATTGCCTGCTGGATCTTTGTAAAATAATCGCTGTATGCAACATTGGTAGCCTCAATCTTAATATCCGGGTTCTCTTCCATGAACTTTTCGAACATCGGCTCATACCAGTTCGTGTCCCATCCCCAATATGTAATAGTAGTTACATCACCGTCTGCTTCCTGCTTCGTGTCTTTGCTGCCGGAGTCACTCTTTGCAGTATCTTCGGAATCACTCTTTCCGCACCCTGCCAGCATTCCAAGTGCCAGAACAGCTGTCATAGCCATCGCAGTTACTCTTTTCAGTTTCATAAATTTTCCTCCTTGCCCTCATTTAATATGGGATTTCTTTTGTTAAATAAAGATTAACACGTCCGTAAATATTTGTTCATTGCAAATTTCTTTCATTTTGTTAGAAATCCGAACATGTGGTATTTTTTCTGTAAAGGGGTCTGACCCCTTTGCAAAAAGGCCGCTCCTTTTGAATCCGTCGGATTTTCTCACCTGCACAGAATCTCCCGGATCGCTCTGTTTAAAGGCCAGTTGGAATAAGCGCTGACCTGCACCATAAACAAGAATACTGTCTGCTTCTTTCCATCCACGGCCATATACGCGCCTGCCCAGCCGTCCCAGCCGAATTCCCCCTGTTTTCCTCCAATGGGAGAAGCATTTTCATCCAGCAGCACCCGCATTAGATTGCCGTACCCGTATCCCTTCATATGTTCAAAATAAATGGATTCTGTCTGCGTTTCCCCCAGTTGATTCTGCATAAACTGTTCCACGGTTTCCGCTTTCAGGATCCGAACCCCGTCCAAAATCCCCTGATTTGCCAGCATCATACAAAACCGCGCACTGTCATCCGCCGTGGATAACAGCCCCGCCCCTGCAGATTCAAAAGCCGGCTGCTCCAGGCACTTTGTAAGTCCCAGGGTCCGTTCCTCTTCCACCGCCAGCTTCACGCCATTCTCCGTCTCTTCCTGCCGGTACAGCTGGGCAAGCCTGCCCCACTTTTCCCGCGGCACATAGAATCCGGTATCCGCCATACCCAGAGGCTCAAAAATCTCTTTTTTATAGAACGCTCCCAATGTCATCCCCGACACTACTTCTATGACAGCCCCCAGTACATCCGCACAAAGCCCGTACCGCCAAGCACTTCCCGGCACATTGGCCAAAGGTTTTTCCGCGATCTTTTTCACAACCTCCCTCGTACTATACCCCGCACCATCTCTGATATGCGCATGAATATCCTCAAACAGTCCCGTCATTTCCTGTCCGGCCGCATCCTCATCCGGATATACAATCCCAGCAGTCATATTCAAAAGCTGCCTCACCGTAATGGTATACGGAGTCTCATCCCCCAGAACATACATCCGTTCATATTCCGGCAAATACCTGCAGACCGGAGCATCCAGGTCCAGCAGCCCTCTCTCCGCCAGAATCATCACAGCCACAGCAGCCACAGGCTTGCTCATGGAATATAGCCGGAAAATCGTATCCCGCCTCACAGGCCGGGCCTCTTCCCTGTCAGCCATACCATAAGTATCCACAAAAACTTCCCTCCCCTTCTCATAATAACCAATCAGAGCCCCCGCAAAATGCTCCTTCTTTATCTCCTCTTCCATCAGGCTGCGAAGCCTGTACCCGATTTCTTTTTCTTCTTTACAATCCATAAAAAACGCCTCCTTTTCCCCTAAACCTGTTGCGACAATGAATTTCCAAACACGCTTTAGCATAACGCCTTACCGCATTGCCGTAAAGTAAAAAATCCGCGCATAAAGTATAAAATACGGAAATAGTGAACGAACTTTGGGAATGAATGGATGGGGGCGCGAAGTAAAAGGTGAGGCGGGGAAGCTCCGGGGAGGGGGATGCCATTTCCAGATCCTGTCCGTTTGCTAAGAACCCGTAAGAGAAAAAACAGAAAACAGGGAGGGTGCTTGCCGCAGTTGGCCCGAATGCCGATGCATTCGCGCCGCCGGCGGCAACAGAATTTGTTTTGGAAAACAAATTCTGCCCTCCCTGTTTTCTGTTTTTTCTCTAACGGGTTCTAAAGCGCACTCTATGGACTTAGAAATGGCATCTCCCTCCCCGGAGCTTCCCCGCCTCACCTTTTACTTCGCTGGGCGCATCAAGTCGGTTGTGTTGATTCGCTTCCCGGAGGGATACCTAATACGGGGGCAGCGGATTTGGACTGGCTGCAGGTGACTGTATCCTATACTCCACATCCCATACGCCGCCGGTGCCTTCCAATCCGGTGTGGTTTTTATCTAGTGGCAGTAGGCAAACGGACCGCAGCGAAAAAGGGGCATGGAAGTTTCCCGCTGCGGCAGGAGACACGGCCCGCACAGGCGTCCTCCCCTCCTCTAAATCCCCGCCTCCGCTTTAATAATATCAACGTATCGTTTTGCTTTTTGGGGATCGTTATTTATTGTATATACGTCTCTTTGTGTGATTTCCAGTTTACATCCTTCGGATGCTTTCATCGTTTTCCGGATGCTTTCTCTTACTGCTTCCTCGTCCAGCACAGTTCCCACTCCAAGGTAGTTCGGGGACGGCTTCCTGTGGAAAATAGTTTTACTGCCTTTAAGCCGTTCTCCCATGTATTCTTCGTTACACCATGGTGAAATAGACACTTTTCTAAGATTCTCCAGTTTTGAGATGCAGTTTTCCCAGATCGGATCCACCGGTTCACAGCAACCATAGGACAGAAGGCCGTATTGTTCGGATATTTTCTTATAACAGGGGAAGATAAACTCTTCAAACATCTCCGGTGACAGACCTACTGTCTCCTGGGAATCCATGAATCCCCAGACATCCCGCGTTGTAAGCGGACGTATTTTTGCTTCTTCTTCCCCCGGCAGTTCACGGTTGTAGCACCAACTGCCCTGCCCCAGACTCTCGCCTCCGGTTGTCGGCAGAATCAGGCGCTTTTCTTCCAGCATCCGGTAGTAGGCAAGCGTATCGTCTGCAATACGGTTCATCATTTCTTTGAAAAGTTCCGGATAGTCATAGATATTGAACATCATATTTTCCATCTTCATAAAATGAACTATCATCTGTGTTGGCACGCTGTAGAGGCAGTCCATCTGCAACCTAACCGGCAGGATATCTCCAAACACTTCCTCCAGCGCCTGTTTTTTCAACATGGTCGACTCCATATCTACCCCGTAGTCTGTTTCCTGCAGTTTCTCGTAGTCATCTTCCAGATCTTCCACAACCGAAATGAATTCATGTCCGACAGAACCCACACTGTTGTGTTTTTTTATTGGAATATTGAATAAAGTAAAATGGGTATCGTATGGCATCGGATAATAATCCGGGGTTACACGATCGTCGTCAAACAGTTCCTGGTTCAAAAAATTGCAGTACAGTTTTGTCTCTACGTCTCTGGCAAATTCGCCCTTGCACTGCAGGCGCTGGGGAATGATTTCCTGCGCAAACGTCCACATCTCCAGATGAATCATAGGGCGTTTCCCCTGCAGTGAATTGTGATCCGTCCACTCCCTGATTCTATTTTTATTTTTTTCAGTCTGAGAGTATTCATACTGCTTTTTAGCCAGTTCTCTCAGAATTATTCGGTCGTTCTTATCAATCGCATATCTTTGCATACTACCTCTCCTTTTTTGTCCCGCCTGCCGGTATCCCGTACTGCGTAATGTTTTTACGGTTTTCTTTACCGTTTCATCTTACCCTGTTCCCTCGTTTCTGGCATTAGATTTCTTTGCCCATTTATATCAAAAAATTGCTCTGCATAATCTTGACAAGTTTTTACTCAGATCCTATAATTAGCAAAACAAATCCGCTATTGTTACATTGAGATTTAGCAGAATCCAGAAAGGCAGAGCATATGAGCCATTCATTTAATGAAGGGGTTTCCCCTAATTCCACAATTTATTTTCACACGACCATGAATTGTATTCCTGATTTTTTATATTACCCCCTATGTATCGGACATTTTTACTGCAGCGCCGGATATAAAGTTGACAGAACAAGTTATGACAGTTTTCTGCTTCTGTATACAAAGAGGGGGAAAGGTACCATTAACGCAGGCGGAATTACCAGAGAGCTGCATCCGGGCGAAGTATGTCTTCTGGACTGTTACTGCCCCCATCTATACCAGACATCCGAAGTGTGGGAACTGGAGTGGATTCATTTTGACGGCGGAAACAGCCGCGCTTTTTTTGACTATTTAAGAAACGATATGCCATTCTTCTATACACTTCTGGATAGTCCGGCCCAATTAGAAGCCATATGGAACCGTTTATATGAAACGCTTTTAAAAAAGAACAACATCAATGAGCTGCTGATCTCCCAGGACATCTCCCAGATACTCACTCTTCTCGGACTTTCAAAGGAACGCAGGGAAAAGCAGAAAACTGCATCTGATTTTATGGATATTTCATTGAAATACATTCACCGCCACCTGGACGAAGACATCTCGCTGAATGCACTTGCTGCCCGTGTTTCTCTGAGCCCATTCTATTTCACAAGGAAGTTTAAAGAAGAAACAGGATATACCCCTTACAGATATATCCTGATATCACGCATTAACCTTGCAAAATTTTACTTAAAAAGCAGCCGGGATACGGTAAAAAATATAGGATTCAGCTGCGGCTTTCACAGCGAACACAGCTTCTGTACTACCTTTAAAAAAGAGGTTGGCGTAACGCCGACTGAATACCGATACCGTTCAGAATAACTTAATCTTTGCCTTTTTCCCGTGGACTTACGGCAGAGAGCTTTCCGCCATAATACGGGACCAGTTCTCTGCAATTTCCATAATTCCTTCCACTGAAGGATGTACCAGATCCTCTGATATAAACTCTTCTCTGTTTAATAGTTCCAATCCGTCCGTAAAGATCAGCTTATTAGACGCATATTCCCTCACTATTTCCCTGTAAACTTTTATAAGTTTATTGTCAATATAATTGTTTCCAAAGATATTTGTACAGTATATTCTTCTTGAATCCGAAGCCAATACTTCGATGAATTTTTTTACTCTATCCTCAAAAAAATGTGTGGAAAACCTGCCGTCTGTCATGTTAATCCCCAGTTCTACTGATTATTCCGGGCCTCCGGCCCACCCAGGCCGCAGTTTAGCGCAGTTAGACCGCGCATCAGCCCATTTGATACAAT
>NZ_WKZK01000047.1:0-40220 GCF_009680135.1 Eubacterium sp. BIOML-A2 | reverse complement strand
AGTCATTGTCTGATACTTTATCAGTACATCATGGGTGAACTCTACACCATTATTTCCGAAGGTAAATTTACGCAATCAGTTCACGATAATCTGCTTGACAACCGGTCAGCAGTTTGTTAGTATAAGGGTAATCTAAAAGACTGGGTTGTTACTCAAAGAAGGCAAAACCAGATTTTCCGAGGATAAGGGCTACCTTTATACTCTGAAAGTCTGGTTTTTTCATATATGCAGGAAAGTGCCCAGCACTTTTCTATGATATGAAAAGCCCTCCCGGCGGGATGCGCACTGCGGCGTAAGCGGCAGATACCGCTATGCGGCCGCCGGGGGCGTGTGTTTCGAAATCGAAACTCTAATTTTTGAGTTCCTGCTTGTGCAGAAAGCAGGCAGCGGTATATAATAGAACCGGAATCAAATAAGTGATAGTGGAGGAAAAAACTATGAGAATTATCGAAGCAAAAGACTATGCGGATATGAGCAGAAAGGCAGCAGGTATCATTGCCGCACAGGTTGTTCTGAAGCCGGAATGCGTACTGGGGCTGGCAACAGGATCTACACCGATCGGCGCATATGACCGTCTGGTGGAGATGTACGAGGCAGGAGACCTGGATTTTTCAGGAGTATCCACGGCGAACCTGGATGAATATAAAGGACTTGACAGAGAAAATGACCAGAGCTATTACTATTTCATGCATAAACATCTGTTTGACCGTATCAATATTGATCCGGTGCGCACCAATGTACCAAACGGCATGGAACCGGACTCCGGCAAAGAATGCAGAAGATATGAAGAACTGATTGCATCATTAGGCGGGGTGGATTTACAGCTTCTGGGCCTTGGACACAATGGGCATATCGGGTTCAATGAACCGGCGGAAGTGTTTGACAAAGAGACCCACTGTGTGGATCTGACAGAAAGCACAATCGAAGCAAATAAACGTTTCTTCGCATCTGCGGATGATGTGCCGAGACAGGCGTATACTATGGGTATCGGGACCATAATGCGCGCAAGAAAGATTCTGGTAGTAGCAAGCGGAGAGGATAAGGCGGAGATTGTTGCCAAGGCATTCTACGGCGATGTAACACCGGCAGTTCCGGCATCCATTCTGCAGATGCATCCCGATGTTACGGTTGTTGCAGACGCAGCAGCATTATCTAAGATCCCAAGATAGCTTACAATGCCGGCAGCAGGCCGGCGCTGCAGACACAGTACCTGGAAGTACAGCGGCCGGGCATTGCGGGCGGGGAAGAAAGAAGGTTAATATGATTATTAAAAATGTTCATGTTTTCGGAGAAGATCAGACATTTACTCCGGGCGAGGTCGTGATAAACGGTGATAAGTTCGCTGCTCCTGGAGAAGGCGGAAGTGAAGTGATCGACGGAGAGGGCTGTTTTGCCATCCCGGGACTCGTGGATATTCATTTTCACGGCTGTGTGGGAGACGACTTCTGCGATGCAAGTCTGGATGCAATAAAGCATATGGCTGAATATGAGGCGTCCATCGGTGTCACTTCAATCTGTCCTGCGACAATGACCCTGGCCGAGGAAGAGCTTCATAAGATCATGAAGACAGCGGCCTCTTACGAAGGCGGAAGCGGTGCGAAGCTGGTAGGCATTAACATGGAAGGGCCGTTTATTAGCGAGAAGAAAAAAGGGGCCCAGGCAGCAGAATATATCCGTAACTGTGATAAGGCATTGTTTGATCAGCTTCAGAAAGAGTCCGGCGGGCTGATTAAGCTGGTAGACATTGCGCCGGAGAATGACGGGGCAATGGAGTTTATAGAGAAAGTAAAGGATGAAGTGGTAGTATCGATTGCGCATACCACAGCGGATTACGATACTGCGTCCGAGGCTTTGGAAAAGGGCGCAAGCCATATTACACATCTCTACAATGCGATGCCGCCACTCAGCCACCGTGATCCGGGAGTTATTGGCGCGGCCAGGGATGATGCGGACTGCCATGTGGAACTGATCTGTGACGGAGTTCATATCCATCCTTCTGTAGTGCGCGCCACATTTGCCATGTTCGGCGCGGAGCGGGTCATTCTGATCAGTGACAGTATGCGGGCAACAGGGCTGACGGATGGAGAGTACACCCTGGGCGGCCAGGATGTGTATGTAAAAGGACCGAAAGCAACCCTTGCAGACGGTACAATAGCAGGTTCGGCCACGGATCTGATGGGCTGTCTGAAAGTGGCAGTGCAGCAGATGGAGATTCCGTTGGAGGATGCGGTTGCATGTGCAACCATGAATCCGGCAAAAGAAATCGGCATCTATGATATATGCGGCAGTATTACACCAGGAAAAGCGGCGGATTTAGTTCTTTTAGATCAGGATCTGAATGTAAGAGCTGTTTATGTAAATGGGAGAAAACAGGCATGAATTTTATCCGAAAGCATCAGAAGGCGGTCTTTATTGCCGGGTTAGCGATTATATTTCTTGTGATTCTGGCTTACTGGCAGCGGCAGGTTACACTTTCTAATGCCACGGCGACAAAGCTGAAGGATGAGCCGCGTAATAGCGGTGAAGTGGTATCCACGTTCTACTATGACCAGCTGACGGCAAAAGAAGCGGCAGTATATGATCTGATGAGAGAAAAGCTCGACCGTATGGAGGGCGGAGTGGTGACATTTCCGGAGGCTATGAGCGGGCCGGAATACCTGCGGGTAACGACGGCGCTGGAAGATGAAGGATACAATTATTTTTACGGCTTCTATGACATTCCTATGACGGAAGACGACATCTATGTGAAATATAAAGAATCCGACCTGACGACAGTGAAAGACAAGGTGATTCGTAAAGCCATTCTGTTCTTATCCTGTGCAGAGGGGATTAACCGGGCAGGCGAATACGGGGAAGACGGAAAGGTGCAGAATCTGGCGGCGGTTCAGGAAGGCCTGTCGGTGAACTCGGAGGAAAAGGTCTCGGAGATCATACAGACGCAGAATGAAACAGAGGAGATTCTGGACAGCATTATGAAAGGGCTTCCGGCAGATTATGGGGAGAAAAAGACGGTGGATTATTTTTTGTCCTGGCTGGATGAGAATATATCCTTTGCGTCAGGTATAGAGGAGGAAGCATCCTCTGTCTCTTCGATGGCGGAAGTGTTTGACGGTGTATACATTTATAACAGCCTCTCTGCAGTTACCAGGAATAAAGCGACTTCGCTGGGTTACGCAAAGATCTTGTCCGAATTATGCGGCAGGGCCGGAATGGAATCACATGTTGTGCTTGGGATGTGGAATAAAAGCCGGAGTATCCAGCAGAGTTATGTATTCTGTGCAGTAGATATGAACGGGCAGACAATCTATGTGGATGCCAGCGGGGCAAAAGGCTCCGACCTGGGAGACCAAAAGTATCTGACGCAGCAGGAAGCCATGAATCATATGAAATTTGTGGAATACTTCACATACGATTGATTTGGTAGATTTGCACGAAAATATTAAAAAAATATAAACATTATAACCAAATTATAAATTACTTCACTGCGAACGGTTGACAACTGTGAATAATTTTGTTATAGTTTACACATCAAATGAATAGTAATGGATTGTTACTGTTTGGCAGGCAAAACCAGATTTTATAAGCGGATCAAAAGATCACGTTTATAGGGTTTGGTTTTTTTGTTTTGTAAAGTCCGCCGTATCTGCTCCAAACAGTTACAATGCAGACTAGTTTTCCAAGGGATTTCTTCCAGAAATGTCTTATGAGAACCTAATAGTAATCTGAAAAAACTGGCAACAATAAACAGGTAAGCAGAAAATTTGTTAAAAAGGAATGCAGGGCTATTATGGTAATTGAAAAGGTTATAAATAATAACATAGTTTCCGCCTATGATGATACGGGAAAAGAAGTTGTCATTATGGGCCGCGGCATAGGTTTTGGCACAAAGCCCGGGCGGGAGGTGGCGGAGCAGAAGATTGAAAAAATCTTCCGCATCAAGAGCCAGAGTTTAGCGGATCAGTTCAAGGAGCTGCTTGCAAATATGCCTCTGGAACATGCGCAGATATCGAACGACATTATCTCTCATGCGAAGAAGCACCTCAAATTAAAGCTGAACCAGAGCATATACGTGACACTGACAGACCATATCAATTTTGCAATTGAACGGTTTACGCAGGGGATCAAACCTGAAAATGCGCTTCTCTGGGAGATTAAAAGATTTTACCAGCAGGAGTACCAGCTGGGGAAATATGCGGTGGATATGATCTGGGAGAGACTTCATATTGCACTGCCGGATGACGAGGCCGGTTTCATAGCGCTTCATTTTGTAAATGCAGAGTACGGAACGGACATCAGGGACGCCCTGAACTTTCCTAATCTGATGAAAGACATACTCGATATTGTCAAGAGTGAACTGGATATGGAATTTGATGAAGACTCGCTCCACTATGAAAGATTTGTCACTCACGTGAAGTTCCTTCTACAGAGGGTATATCGAAAAGAATTGCTCCCCAATGAGGAAAGCGAGCTGGCGGAGATGATGATGACCAAATATCCAAGAGAATATGCGTGCAGCAGAAAAGTTGCAGATTATATAGAAGATGCAACAAACAGTAAGATATCTGGAGAAGAAATCATGTATCTGGCCATCCATATCCGGAGAGTCACGATGGCAGAAGAATAAAAGGAGGAAGAAAGATGTTTCATTTTTTAAAGAAAAAAGATTCTAAGCATATGTTGGGAGCGCCTGCAGCGGGCAGGGCTGTATCGATTAAAGAGGTAAATGATCCTACATTCGCCGAGGAGATTCTCGGTAAAGGCGTTGCAGTGATTCCCTCAGAGGGAAAAATCTATGCACCGGCCGATGGTGAAATCGGAATGGTATTCGACACACTTCATGCTGTCAGCCTGACAACAGAGTATGGCGCAGAGGTTCTGATCCATGTAGGCCTCGATACGGTGAAGATGAAGGGAGAAGGTTTTGAGGGTCATGTGAAAGCCGGTGACAAAGTGAAAAAAGGCGACCTTCTTCTGACGGTGGATCTGGAGAAAGTAAAAGCAGCCGGATACGATATCATAACTCCGATGCTGATCTGCAACACCGGAGACTATGCATCTGTGGAGGCAATGGCTGGCAAACAGGTAGCAGCAGGCGACGACGTTCTTTCTGTGGAAGAAAAATAAGCCGCATAGCGGGGCGTATTTTATCCGGCAGAGCGCCGGTTTAAAATAAAAGGGATTATATCAATCAAAGGGATTCAAGAAGGAGGAAAAACATGAAGTATTTACAAAGACTAGGCAAATCCTTGATGCTTCCGGTTGCATGTCTTCCGGTAGCGGCTATTCTGATGGGAATTGGTTATTGGATTGACCCGTCAGGCTGGGGAGCCAACAACATTGTCGCAGCATTCTTGCTGAAAGCTGGGGGAGCTTTGATCGACAATATGGCGATTCTGTTTGCAATCGGTGTTGCTGTTGGTATGTCTGATGACAACGACGGTACGGCCGGCCTTGCAGGTCTTGTTTCATGGCTGATGGTTACAACGCTGTTATCCACATCCGTTGTTGCAATGTTTAAAGGTGTGGAAGAGGCAGTTGTTCCTGCTGCATTTGGAAAGACACAGACACAGTTTATCGGTATTCTCTGCGGTCTGATTGGTGCGGCATGCTACAACAAATTTAAGTCAACCAAATTACCGGATGCGCTGTCATTCTTCAGCGGCAAGAGGTGTGTTGCGATTGTAACGGCAGGCGCTTCTCTCGTAGCAACTATCATTCTGTACTTTGTATGGCCGGTAATTTATGGAGCACTCGTAGCATTTGGCGAGGCTATTATGAGCACAGGTGCAATCGGAGCAGGTATTTACGGCTTCTTCAACAGACTGCTGATTCCGTTCGGCCTGCACCACGCGCTGAACTCCGTATTCTGGTTTGATGTTGCAGGTATCAATGATATCGGTAAGTTCTGGGGTACAATGGAGGGCGGTATCTTAGGTCAGACAGGTATGTATATGTCAGGGTTCTTCCCGGTAATGATGTTCGGTCTTCCGGCAGCTGCACTGGCTATGTACCACACAGCAAAAGAAAACAAGAAGAAAGTTGCGGCAGGTCTGTTAATGGCAGCGGCATTATCTTCCTTCTTCACAGGTGTTACCGAGCCTCTGGAATTCGCATTCATGTTCCTTGCACCGGCACTTTACGCAATCCACGCCCTGTTAACAGGTATTTCTATGGCAATTGTAGCCCTGCTGCCGGTACGTGCAGGCTTCAACTTCAGCGCAGGCTTCGTAGACTGGTTCCTGAGCTTTAAAGCTCCATTCGCAGAGAACCCGCTGTACCTGATCCCGATCGGACTCGTTGTAGCTGTTGTTTACTACATTGTATTCAGAATCGTCATTGTGAAGTTCAACCTGAAAACACCGGGACGTGAGGACGACGATATAGATGAAGCAAAAGTACAGCTTTCCAATGATAACTTCACAGAAATTGCGAAAATCATTCTGGAAGGCGTAGGCGGCAAGGAAAACGTTACATCCGTTGACAACTGTATCACAAGACTTCGTCTTGAAATCAAAGATTACACAGCAGTAAACGAAAAGAAGATCAAATCAGCAGGTGTGGCAGGCGTAATCAGGCCAAGCAAAAATGCTGTTCAGGTCATCATAGGAACAAAAGTACAATTCGTAGCCGACGAATTCAAGAAACTCTGTCAGTAGGTTTTGGTGACGGTGGGTATTGGATGGTATGGGGACGCTGCGCGGAATTGAAATATGCCTGTTCCGGATGCGGAATTAGGGCATAAGTGCCGCTAATCAAAATCGGAGCCGGCATGCTGAACACCGCCGACACTTGCGAGAATTCTGATGAATTCTCACTTCGGGTCGGCTTGCCGCCAGGCCTTGTGGGCCTGGAGGCAGTTCACATGCCGGCTCCGATTTTGATGAAGCGGCACTAATGCCCTAAAGGAGCATCCGGAACAGGTATATTTCAATTCCGCGCAGCTGGCTCATCCAGCCGGAAATAAGACCATCGTCTCCCGGAAGGGAACCTGGACGGGGGCAGTGGATCGAATTGAATTGATTATAGTGAATGACTTAAGCACGTTCTTTGGAACAGAGCTGGTAGTGGTGGGAATAATAAAAGCTTGATCTGCGTGCTGGTGGCTATTCGCGTAATCAATTCAATTCGATACACTGCCCCCGTCCTAAGTTCCCCCGTAAGGGGGAATTTATCTGCCGCCTTGATGCGTCAGCCTGACTGGGGAGGGGATTGTGCGGCGGCGGGGGAGCCTACAGTGCGATTTCTGAGAGCATAGAGTGCGTCTTAGAAACACTTAATAAAAACCATGCCGGATTTGAGGATAAAATGCTGCTTTCCAAAGCAGCATTTTACCCGGCCTGAGCCGCGCAATCATCAAGATTGCGGGGTGAATGCCGGGGAATCCTCAAATCCGGCATGGTTTTTATTTAGTGTTTCTTGACAAACGGAAAGCTGCCAGAAATCGCACTGCAGGCTCCCCCGCCGCCGCACAATCCCCTCCCCAGTCAGGCGTCCCCCCTTCATCGCCCTCATCAATAAATCCCCCCATACATACGAAAAAGCGATATGACTTTTATGGAAGGACATGATAGCATTAGTAGGAGAGTATGAAGACAGGAGTTTTTAGGATGAATTATGTTGGAATTGATATTGGGTCCACCGCATCCAAGGTGGTGGTGCGGGGGGAGAAGGAGCAGCAGTTTGTGATGCCCACCGGATGGAGCGGACGGGAGACGGCGGGGGTGATTCAGGCCCGCCTGAGAGAAGAGGGGATTGATGTGGGCGCTGCCGATACGGTGACCGCAGCAACGGGGTATGGGCGGATTTCTGTGGATTTTGCGGATTATGTGATCACGGAGATTACCTGCCACGGCCGGGGCGGGCGCGTGCTGGCCGGAGATGAATGTACGGTGGTTGATGTGGGCGGACAGGATACAAAAGTGATCCGGATTCAAAATGGAGCCGTGACAGATTTTCTTATGAATGATAAATGCTCGGCAGGAACGGGCAAGTTTCTGGAGATTATGGCTAACCGGCTGGGGATAGCGCTGGATGAATTGTTTGAATTAGCTGCCCAGGGGACGGCTCTGCCTATCAGCTCTCTCTGTACGGTGTTTGCGGAGTCGGAGGTAATCAGCTATATTGGGGCGGGAAAAGCCCGGGAGGATATTGCGGCCGGCGTTGTTGATTCTGTAGCCGGGAAAGTTGCACAGCTTGCGCAGCGGCAGAACCTTTCGGGGAAAGTGATTCTGACGGGTGGGCTGAGCCACAGTGAGTATTTTGCTTCCCGGCTTACTAAAAAACTGGGAATAACCGTGGAGCCGACGAAACAGGGGCGGTATGCGGGGGCGCTGGGTGCATCGTATCTGGCGGAAGAAAAGGCAGAGAGAGCGTAGTTTAAGGAGGAGTATAGCATGGAATTAATCAAAAATTTACCGGACGTATTTGTGGAATTTGCGGAACAGCGGCAGAAATCTTTTCTGGGAATTAAAGAGCTGAAGGAAAAGGGGATACCTGTGGTTGGGGTTTACTGTACCTATTTTCCTCAGGAGATCGCCATGGCTATGGGGGCGGCGGTTGTAGGGCTTTGTTCCACATCTGACGAGACCATTTCCGAGGCGGAAAAAGATCTGCCGAAAAATCTGTGTCCGCTGATCAAGTCCAGTTATGGATTTGCAAAGACCGACAAATGTCCGTTTTTCTATTTTTCAGATGTGGTTGTGGGTGAGACTACCTGTGACGGTAAGAAAAAGATGTATGAGTATATGTCGGAAATTAAACCGGTCTATCTGATGGAACTTCCAAACCGCCAGTCAGAAGACGGGCTCAGGCTGTGGAAGAATGAAATCATCCGCGTGAAGGAATATCTGGAGGAAAAATTTGAAGTTAAAATAACGAATGAAAAGCTAAGAGAAGCCGTGCGGGTTATGAATGAGGTCAGAAGATCCATAAAGGGGCTGTACAGTGTGATGGCAAATGATCCGGCGCCCATCAGCGGGCAGGATCTGTTTCATGTTATGTATGGCAGTACCTTTAAGTTTGATAAAAAAGCAATCCCGGGAGAAGTGGATGCGCTGACGGAAAAGATCAAAAGAGAATATGGGGAAGGCAGGAATGTAGGAAGGAAGCCGAGACTTCTTGTAACAGGCTGTCCGATCGGCGGCGCCACAGAGAAGGTGATCAGCTCCATCGAGGAAAATGGAGGCGTGGTGGTTTCTTTTGAAAACTGTGCAGGAGCAAAGTCATTTGACCGGCTGGTAGATGAAGAAGCCGAGGATATCTATGAGGCGCTTGCCAGAAGATATCTGGATATCGGATGTTCCGTTATGACTCCGAATCCAAACCGTCTGGAACTTTTGGGACGGCTTATGGAAGAGTTTAAAGTAGACGGCGTGGTTGAAGTGATCCTGCAGGCCTGTCATACATACAGCGTGGAATCCATGGGGATACGCAAATTTGTAAACGGAAAGGGAAAGCCTTATATCAGTGTGGAGACAGATTATTCTATGGCTGACCTTGGACAGCTCAATACAAGGCTGGCAGCATTTATTGAAATGCTTTAAGTGTGTGCCCTTCGAAGGCTGGCAGCGATCCCTTCATTTTGCTGAGTGCATCCAATCGGAAGATAAGGTCGTCAACCAGGGGAGCTTCATGATGAGGACGGCGTATGGATTCGCTTGGCGGTACGAAAAAGAGAAAATGATATCTTATTTCACGCCCTCCAAACTCAAATTTTCGCCTTGACAAATTCAGAAGAATAAGATAAGATTGCAACAGATATGAAAAAAGCGATGAAGAGAACAAGTAATAGCTGATTCGGAGAAAACAGAAAGCTGCCGGCTGATGAGAGGCGCGTGATACGGTTGGTTATGAATACATCTCGGAGCTTCACACCAAAAGCATTGGCGTTATCCGTTGCATAGCGGGCGGATATGCAAGTAGGCTGTGACGGGGTGGTGCACGTTATTGCACTGAGTAATTATGCACAATATGCAGGTCGGATCAAGCGGACTCTAGGTGTGCAGGATATACTCACTGAGGCAGGGGATGCGAATCGTCTGCGAATAAAGGTGGTACCACGAGTTTTATGAGCCCTCGTCCTTTTGGATGGAGGGCTCTTTTTGCGTGAAATGCGGAGCGCACAAGAATGCATCTGATTCTTCGCCCGCACGCTTATTATCAGAACAGCGAAAGAAAGGATGAATGTAAAAATGACACTGTATGAAGAATTACAGGCCAGAGGGCTGATTGCCCAGGTAACGGATGAAAAACTGATTTCTGAATTAATTAATAATGGGAAGGCTACATTTTATATCGGATTCGATCCCACGGCAGACAGCCTCCATGTAGGACATTTCATGGCGCTCTGCCTGATGAAACGCCTGCAGATGGCGGGAAATAAGCCCATTGCTCTGATCGGGGGCGGTACGGGGATGATCGGTGACCCATCCGGAAGATCCGATATGCGCCAGATGATGACGCCGGAAATAATTCAGCACAATTGTGACTGCTTCAAAAAACAGATGAGTAATTTCATCGATTTTTCTGAAGGAAAAGCAATGATGGTAAATAATGCTGACTGGCTTCTGGACTTGAATTATATCGAAGTTCTGCGGGAAGTCGGGTCTCATTTCAGCGTAAACCGGATGCTTGCTGCGGAGTGCTATAAGCAGAGAATGGAGAAGGGGCTGACCTTCCTGGAATTCAACTATATGATTATGCAGGCATATGATTTTTACGCTTTATACCAGAAATACGGCTGCAATCTGCAGTTTGGCGGGGATGACCAGTGGGGAAATATGCTTGCGGGAACAGAACTCATCCGCAGAAAACTTGGAAAAGATGCAAGCGCCATGACCATTACCCTGCTTTTGAACTCAGAGGGAAAGAAAATGGGGAAAACCCAGTCGGGCGCCGTATGGCTCGATCCAAACAAGACCTCTCCGTTCGAGTTCTACCAGTACTGGAGAAACATTGCGGACGCCGATGTATTGAAGTGCATCCGTATGCTTACGTTTCTGCCTCTGGAACAAATTGACGCAATGGATTCGTGGGAAGGCAGTCAGCTAAACAAAGCAAAAGAAATACTGGCGTACGAACTGACTCAGATGATACACGGCAAAGAGGAGGCGGACAAGGCGCAGGAAAGTGCAAGAGCCCTCTTCAGCCAGGGAAATGCGGCGGAAATGCCGACGGCAGAACTGACGGCAGAGGATCTGACAGAGAATGCTGCCGATATTCTCACTCTGCTTTTGAAGAGCGGCCTTGTTTCCTCCAAATCAGAGGCGAGACGCGCGGTAGAACAGGGCGGGGTCGCTGTGGACGGAGAAAAAGTCACAGACATCCATGCGTCATTTACAGCAGATGCATTGTCCGGAGAAGGTGTAATACTGAAAAAGGGTAAAAAGAACTTCCGTAAAGTGGTATTAAAATAAGCAGAACCCGAGTAAAAATAATATAATACAAATACAGGAGGTAATCGATGATGGGATTTAAAGAAGTATCTGCAGAAGAATTGCAGTTTAATCCATTTACAAAGATTGGGAAAGAGTGGATGCTCGTAACCGCCGGGGATGAAGAGAAACACAACACCATGACTGCCAGCTGGGGCGGTATGGGAATTATGTGGGGAAAAAACGTAGTGAGCGTCTACATCCGCCCGCAGCGTTACACAAAAGAATTTGTGGATGCCAATGAGCTGTTTACGCTGTCCTTCTACGACGAATCATACAGAAAAGCATTGAACATCTGCGGCAGCAAGTCCGGAAAAGACTGTGACAAAGAAGCAGAGGCAGGGCTGACGCCTTACTATACGGACGGAACAACCGCATTCGAGGAAGCAAATATGATACTCGTCTGCAAAAAACAATATCATCAGGATATGTCATCAGAACATTTTGATGAGAAAGAAAATGATTCAAGATGCTACCCGGGGAAAGACTATCACACCATGTACATGGCGGAAATCCTTAAAGTGCTTGTGAAGGAAGCATAATGTGAGGGGGGATGGGGACGCTTCCCTGATTTCGTAAAGCTGGCGCATCTGCCCGGGATATTATGCTCCTCCGGGGGAGGAGCACAAAGACGGGGGCGGTGGATCGGGGATAGATGCACGGCGCCCCTCCTCTACTCAATCCTTAAATACTGCACACTATAAGGTTTCATATCAAGTCTTCCGTTTAGTGTTCCTTCTTTTCCTGTTATGACATCGGTATAATCTCCCTGCAGTTCTCCGTTTTCTGCGGTGAAGTCGGAAGCAGAGGCGTTGATTGCTGCCAGGATTTTTTCTTTTTCTGATTTCCGCTCAAAGATCAGCTGATGGTTTGTGATGACTACGTTATGGTATCCGCCGTTACAGAGGGCATCGCTTTCTCTGCGGAGTTCGATCAGGGTGCGGATAAAATCGGTTAGTTTGTTCGGCTTCGGCTCTTCGAATGAAGGGCGCAGAGCGTAATCGTTGTCCGGGGCCTTTATCCCCTCCTCTCCCCATTCGCTTCCATAATAGAGGCATGGGATGCCTGGCATGCCGAATAGGATGCCATAGGCGGGGATGATATGTTCTTTATTCGTTAAAATACTGGCAATTCGGGTAACATCGTGATTATCTACGAAGTTCATCAAATGCTTGCCCCTGTATATGCACCACTGTTCCGGGCCGTACTGGCGGTTGAGTGAGTGGGCGATTTCAAAGAGATTCATGCTGTTAAAGCTGGAATAGATGCCCTTGTAGCATTCATAATTGGTACAGCTGTGCAGCATTTGGTCATTGACGATCAGATTATAGTCGCCAAAGAGCACTTCTCCAATCAGGGCAAATCCAGGTTTGAGCTCTTCGCAGAATGCGCGGAGACGTCTCATAAAGTTGTAGTCCAGGCTGTATGCAACATCGAGGCGCAGTCCGTCAATGCCGAATTCTTCCATCCAGAATCGGACACAATCCAGCAGGTAATCTGTGACTGCCGGGTTCTGCAGATTCAGCTTTACCAGCTCGAAATGGCCTTCCCAGCCCTCATACCAAAAGCCATCGTTATAACCGCTGTTGCCGTCAAAATTAATGAGAAACCAGTCCTTGTACGGAGATTCCCATTTCTTTTCCTGTACATCCTGAAATGCCCAAAAACCGCGGCCTACATGGTTAAATACCCCATCCAGCATGATTTTGACATCATGGGAGTGAAGCGTTTCACATACGTATTTAAAATCTTCATTCGTGCCGAGACGGCAGTCTACTTTTTTAAAATCCCGGGTATCATATCCGTGATTATCGGATTCAAATATCGGATTCAGTATAATGGATCCTATCCCAAGCTCCTGGAGATATCCTCCCCACTCAGCAATCTTACGTATACGGGGTACTGTGATACCGTCATTATGTACTGGGGCGTCACAAAATCCAATCGGATATATCTGATAGAAAGTTTCATTATAAGCCCACATAAATTCCACCTGCTTTCTAAAATTTTATTATGTTTGTATAATAAGTATACTATTTTAGTATATCATAAATCCGGGTAAAAATAATGCATTTTAATAGTACATAAAATAAAAAAAATGTTGACAACGTGGTGTTAACATACTATAATAGAACAGCATGAAAAAAGGAGAAACAGCATACACCAAAGCCCCGGAGTGCGCTGATTTCATATAAAAGATTAAGCAAGTTAAGTTATATGATATGATTATGATAGGAGGAACACCCATGAAGACTTATATGGCTAACCCAGACAAGATTGAAAGAAAATGGTATGTGGTTGACGCTGAAGGATGTACTTTAGGACGCCTTGCATCTGAGATTGCAAAAGTTTTAAGAGGTAAGAACAAACCAGAATTCACACCACATGTTGATACAGGCGACTACGTAGTAGTTGTAAATGCAGAGAAGGTAAAGGTAACAGGTAAGAAGTTACAGCAGAAGATATATTATAACCACTCTGAATATGTAGGCGGCATGAGAGAGACTACACTGGCAGAGATGATGGACAAGAAGCCGGAGCAGGTCATTGAACTGGCTGTAAAAGGAATGCTTCCAAAAGGACCTTTAGGTAGAACGATGATGAACAAACTTCATGTATACGCTGGCCCAGAGCACAAACAGCAGGCTCAGAAACCAGAAGTATTAACATTTTAAGGAAAGGTTGAAAGGAGGACATTACAGTGGCTAACGCAAAATATTACGGAACAGGAAGAAGAAAAAAATCTATCGCAAGAGTATATCTTGTACCTGGAACAGGTAAGATCACTATAAATAAAAGAGACATTGACGATTATTTAGGACTGGAGACTTTGAAGGTCGTTGTTCGCCAGCCGCTTGTAGCAACATCAACAAGCGACAAATTCGATGTACTGGTTAACGTACATGGAGGCGGATACACAGGACAGGCAGGAGCAATCCGTCATGGTATTTCAAGAGCACTTCTTGAAGCAGATCCGGACTACAGACCGATTCTGAAGTCAGCTGGTTACCTGACACGTGATCCACGTATGAAAGAACGTAAGAAATACGGTCTCAAGGCTGCACGTCGTGCACCTCAGTTCAGCAAGAGATAATCAGCTGTTCAAACCGTATCAAAATGGTTCAAAAACCCCGGAAAATCAAGGTTTTCCGGGGTTTTCTTATACCCATAGGGTCTGATATGGTTTGACTTGATTTGATATAACGAGAGCCATTTTCACCCAATTTTTAATGGTTAAATATAGGACAACCGGCAAAAATGGGGGTAAAAAGAGGGCCAAGTGGTTAAAAAATAGGACAACCGCAGGCTGATTTTTGCTGTCTGGAAGGGTGGTTTTACAGCTCCTTCCTGGTGCGTTTTTCGTTTGGTTAGTTTGAGATGATTTGACCTAATTTGAACAAAACAGAATAAATTTAATGCCGAGCGCTCAGCTTTTTCTGCTGGGCGCTTTTGGCTTTCCGGGATTAGAAAGAGCCGTCACTTTTCATTTTTGAAGTGGCGGCTTTTTCTATTTCCAGAAGAAATATCAACATTCAGAAATGAGGTGAAGTCCATGAACACGCAAATCATTGCCATCGCCAACCAGAAAGGCGGCGTTGGCAAGACAACGACCTGTGCGAACTTAGGAATAGGGCTGGCGCAGGCCGGACGAAAGGTGCTGCTGATCGACGGGGACCCGCAAGGCAGCCTTACCATCTGCTTGGGCCATCCCCAGCCGGATAAACTGCCCTTTACGCTCTCTGATGCAATGGGGCGCATCCTGACCGATCAGCCGATTCACCCCGGCGAGGGCATCCTGCATCACCCGGAGGGTGTGGATCTGATGCCCGCCGACATCCAGCTGTCCGGTATGGAGGTATCGCTGGTGAACGCCATGAGCCGTGAGACCATCCTGCGGCAATATCTGGACACGCTGAAGGGGCAATATTCCCATATCCTGATTGATTGTCAGCCCTCCCTGGGGATGCTCACGGTCAATGCGCTGGCTGCCGCCAACAGGATCATAATCCCCGTTCAGGCAGAGTATCTGCCCGCCAAAGGGCTGGAGCAGTTACTTTCCACGGTGAGCAAGGTCAAGCGGCAAATCAACCCCAAGCTCCAGATTGACGGTATCTTGCTGACGATGGTAGACAATCGTACCAACTTTGCCAAGGAGATCGCCGCCCTGCTGCGGGAGACCTATGGCAGCAAAATTAAAGTATTCGCTACAGAGATTCCCCACTCTGTCCGGGCAAAGGAGACCAGCGCCGAGGGGAAAAGCATCTTTGCCCATGACCCCGGCGGCAAGGTGGCCGAGGGCTACAAAAATCTGACGCAGGAGGTGATGAAACTTGAAAAGCAGCGCGAAAAAAGTAGAGCTGGCATCGGTAGATGATTTATTCTCCACTGAGGAGAGCCGTGCCGACGCCCAGCGGGAAAGGGTCATGGAAATTCCGCTGTCTGAGCTGCATCCATTTCAGAACCATCCATTCAAAGTCAAGGATGACGAGGCTATGATGGAAACCGCAGACAGCATCCGGCAGTATGGTGTGCTGGTTCCTGCGATTGCCCGCCCAGACCCCAACGGAGGGTATGAGCTGGTTGCCGGACACAGGCGGCACCGGGCCAGTGAGTTGGCCGAAAAGGAGACCATGCCGGTCATTGTGCGTGATCTGGACGATGATGCCGCCACGATTATTATGGTTGACAGCAACTTACAGAGGGAAAGTCTGCTCCCCAGTGAAAGAGCATTTGCCTACAAGATGAAGCTGGATGCCATGAAACATCAAGGAGCTAGGACAGATTTAACTTCGGCCCAAGTTGGGCCGAAGTTGACTGCGGCAGAGAAAATCGCAGAGAACAGTCCAGATAGCAAATCACAGATTAAGAGATTTATTCGCCTGACGGAGCTGATCCCTGAACTGCTGGATATGGTGGATGAGAAAAAAATCGCCTTTAACCCGGCGTATGAATTATCCTTTCTCAAGAAGGAAGAACAGGTAGACCTTTTGGATGCGATGGACAGCGAACAGGCTACTCCTTCTCTTTCTCAGGCTCAACGGCTCAAGAAATTTAGTCAGGAGGGGCATCTGTCCATTGATGTGATGCGCGCCATTATGAGCGAGGAGAAGAAAAGTGAGCTTGATAAGGTAACGCTTACCTCCGATACCCTGCGGAAGTATTTTCCCAAGAGCTATACACCCCAACGGATGCAGGAGACCATTATTAAGCTGTTGGAGGCATGGCAGCGCAAGCGCCAGAGAGATCAGGAACGATGAAAGGAGCCGCCTATGAGGGATATTGCAGCCAGAGAGCTAAAAGGACATAACATTCTCGCCGTTGAGCGTTTTCAGGATAACACCCGCTGGATGCTTGAGTTTAGTGTTCAGCATCCCCGTACCGCCTACGGCAGTCCTGGTGATGAGATGCGGTTGTTTCTCACAGAGGACGGGTATCAGGCCGCCCTTGCCAGCCAGCAGCGCCGGGAAATCAAAATCAAGCGGTACGCCCGTGTAGTTGAGGGGCATATCCTCGATTTTAAGCCGAAAAAGAAACGTCACCCGTAAACACACCCCATGAGAGGAAAGGAATGAATATGTGTACTGTTCAGAGCATTAAAAATGCGATTCGAGAAAAATGCCAATCACAGCATGATATGGAATCCGTCGAGATTGACCGGGTTTTGCAAGCCCTCCCGTTTTCGGAGCATAAATCGTTGTTCGACCAGCCGCTGATGCCCAAGCGCCCTTACCGGCCCCGGAAGAACAAGAAGAACATCTGAACCACCACAGTCTTTTTTCAAGAAAGATTGTGGTTTTTTTATGCCCAAAATCAGAGAGGAGTGAAGAAATGGCGGTATTTCGGATTGAAAGAACCCGTGATTATACGGTAATGAGCAACCACCACCTGCGTAACGAAAAATTGTCCCTGAAAGCAAAAGGACTGCTTTCCATGATGCTGTCCCTGCCTGATGACTGGAACTACACCACCCGTGGTCTTGCGAAAATCTGCAAAGAAGGTGTGGACGCCATCGGCGGCGCGCTGCGGGAACTGGAGTCTGCCGGTTATATCGTGCGCCACCAGCTACGCGACCGTTATGGTCGTATCAGCGATACTGAGTATGTGATTTATGAACAGCCTCAGCCCAAGCAGCCAGATATGCCCCAACCGGATACGGCTTCACCAGGTACGGAAAACCCGTATCTGGATAAACCGGATACGGAAAAGCCCGCAGAATTAAATATAGAGAAATCAAATACTCAAAAATCAATTACTCATGGATCAAGTACCGATTCCATTCCCTTCCGGGAAACAGCGGCGGCAGGACCGCCGGAACGGAAAGGAAGGGATGCGATGTCTCTTGCAGAGATAGAGAGTTATCGGGAGGTGATTTTAGAGAACATCGAGTATGACTGCATCAAGCAGCAGTATGGAACCTATCGGGATGATCTGGATGAAATTGTGGAGCTGATGGTGGAGACCGTCTGTGCCAAACGAAAAACCACCCGGATCGCTGGCAGCGACTTCCCTCACGAGGTCGTGCGTTCCCGGTTTTTGAAGCTGGACAGCTCCCATATCGAGTTTGTCATGGACTGTTTGAAGAAAAATACCACGGAAATTCGCAACATGAAGCAATACCTGCTGACGGTGCTGTTTAACGCACCCACCACCATCAACAACCACTACACCTCGCAGGTCAATCACGATATGTACGCAGGCGGCTGGTAAACAGCCGTTTTTTGCTGCCCGGAAAGGCCGGGAGAAAGGATTTTGCCATGAAACGACCCCTTGCTTACATCACAGCTCCCTGGAGCAGCAGCCAGTATGAAAATGCCGAGAATGCCGCCAACTATTGCCGCCAGGTATATGACGCCGGATATTCGCCGGTCTGTCCGGTACTGTTTCTGCCCACCTTCCTCAAGGACGAAATTCCCCAGGAACACAAGGACGGCATGGATATGGCGCGTGATTACCTCCGCCGTTCTCATGTGCTGGTGGTCTGCGGTCACGGCATCGACGAGACGATGAAAAATGACATTGCCACCGCCGAGCGTCTGCGGATCACAGCTACTACCTTGGACGGTATTCTCACCGTGAAGGGTCAGGGACGTGGAAAAGGAGGTGGACACCATGCCTGAGCATAAGACCATAGGCCAGCTGATGGAGGAAATGCGGCTCAAAGCCGGAGCGCAGAATTACCATGGTCATGGGTATATGGACTTGGAACGATTTGCCGAGGACACCCGGCACATGATTATTTTCGATGTGCTTTCCCATGATTCCCCTGTCGGCTGGAAGGGCGAGCGTACCCGCCTGTTTCTGACGGATAACGGCTACCAGAAAAGTCTTGAGAGCCAGGAGAAAGGGCATATCAAAATTCTCAGCCATGCCAAAGTGCGTCAGGGAAATCTGTACTATGATCGCTCCGATCAGCCGCGCTGACGGAGGTTCCCTATGAAAAAATATTTACGGCGGCTGGTGGTCCCGCCTTAGTGCCAATGTGCCACCCCTGCAAAAAAACATGGAAAGGAGGCGATGACCCATGCAGGAGGAAGTAGAAAACAGGACTTTAACGCTGGTTGTCAGCGGCACAAAGTTTACCGGCAGGCTGCTCAAAGCCGCCGTTACCAAGTACATGGCCCATCTCAAAGAGAAAAAACTGCAAAAGCAGAAAAGCCGGGATGCGCCTGTCATTCCCCACGGTAAGCAGACCGTCAAAGAGCTTATAGGTCAAAATCAGGGTGTTTCTAATATCGAGATTACTGATCCCTCCATCAAGGAGTTTGAAAAAATCGCCCGGAAATATGGGGTGGATTATGCGGTAAAAAAGGATCGCAGTTGTTCCCCGCCCAAGTATCTGATCTTCTTCAAAGGTCGGGATGCCGATGCGCTGACCGCTGCATTTACCGAGTACACCGGCAAAAAGGTCAAAAAGACTGAGAAAACGGAGCGCCCGTCTGTGCTGACAAAGCTGAAGCAGTTCAAGGAGCTGGTGAAGAATGCCGTTGTGGATCGAACCAAGCGAAAGGAGCTGGAACGATGAAAAAGCAACCCAACATCAAAAAGCTCGTTTTGCTGAATCTGCCCTATCTGTTGATGGGGCTGTTCGCCACTAATTTCGGTGAAGCGTGGCGGTTGGCTGTGGGGGTAGACGCTTCTCAAAAACTGCTCTCGTTCTTCTCCGCTTTGCCTGGGGCGCTACAAAGCTTCTGGCCCAGCCTGCACCCTATGGATTTGTTGGTGGGGCTGTGCTGCGGTGCTGGCCTGTGGCTGGCGGTCTATCTCAAGAGCAAGAACGCCAAGAAGTACCGGCGCGGTATGGAGTATGGCTCCGCCCGCTGGGGCACCCATGAGGACATCGCGCCCTACATTGACCCGGTATTCCAGAACAATGTGATTCTGACCAAAACCGAAAGCCTGACCATGAGCAGCCGCCCGAAAGACCCGAAAACGGCAAGGAATAAAAATGTGCTGGTAATTGGTGGCTCCGGTTCCGGTAAAACCCGTTTCTGGCTTAAACCCAATCTCATGCAAATGCACAGTTCCTACGTCGTGACCGATCCTAAGGGAACTATTTTAGTCGAGTGCGGAAAGATGCTTCAGCGAGGAACGCCAAAGTTGGGCAAGGACGGAAAGCCCCTGAAAAACAAGCATGGTAAGGTCATTTATGAATCGTATCGAATCAAGGTTTTGAATACCATCAACTTCAAAAAGTCGATGCACTACAATCCTTTTTCGTACATTCACAGTGAAAAGGACATCTTGAAGCTGGTAACGACCTTAATTGCGAATACGAAGGGAGAGGGCAAGGCCGGGGACGATTTTTGGGTCAAGGCGGAGACGCTACTGTATTGCGCCCTTATTGGGTATATCCATTATGAAGCTCCGGTGGAGGAACAGAATTTCTCCACTCTCATTGAGTTCATTAACGCGATGGAGGTTCGAGAGGATGACGAGGAGTTCAAAAATCCTGTTGACCTGATGTTTGACGCCCTGGAGGCAGAGAACCCCAACCACTTCGCCGTGCGCCAGTACAAAAAATATAAGCTGGCTGCTGGTGTTGTATGCTCTAAAAGACTTCTTAATCAATCGGTTGGGAAGTCTCTTAGAACACACAACCTAAAACCGAAGAAAGGAGCGCAAGCTATGAGAAAAAACGAGAAAATCACAGCTCTGTACGAACGATTGAGCCGTGATGACTTTGGCAAAGATGATGACCAACAGCGTGAGAGCAATTCCATTTCCAATCAAAAAGCTATGTTGGAAGAGTTCGCCGCCCGGCAGGGCTTTACAAACATTGTCCATTTCACGGACGATGGCATTAGTGGTACTTGCTTTGACCGTCCCGGATTTTTGGCAATGATGAAAGAAGTGGAAGCCGGGAATGTGGAGTACCTGTGTATCAAGGACATGAGCCGCATGGGTCGTGACTATCTGAAAGTCGGTCAGATTATGGAAATCCTGCGTCAGCGTGGCGTTCGCCTTATCGCCATCAATGACGGCGTGGACAGTGCCAGAGGGGACGATGATTTTACCCCTTTCCGCAACATCATGAACGAGTATTATGCCAGAGACACCAGCCGTAAAATCCGTTCCACTTTCCAGTCCAAAGGCAAGTCCGGCAAGCACCTCACAGGCACGGTCATTTACGGCTATCTCTGGAACGAAGCCAGAGACCAATGGCTGGTTGACCCCGAAGCCGCAGAGGTGGTCAAGCGCATCTTTTCCATGACGATTGACGGCTACGGTCCGTATCAGATCGCCAGCAAGCTGAAAGAAGAAAAAGTCCTCATTCCGTCCGCTTACCTTGCCCGGCACGGCGAGGGCGTGAACAAAAACAAGACTTTCAAAGATGTGTACGGTTGGGGTTCTTCCACCATCTGCAACATTCTTGAAAAGCGTGAGTATCTGGGACACACCATCAACTTCAAGACCCGAAAGCACTTCAAGGACAAGAAAAGCCATTATGTTCCGGAGGACGAATGGACAATTTTCGAGAATACCCATGATCCTATCATTGACCAGCAGACCTTTGACCTTGTGCAGAAAATCCGTGGGAATGTCAGACGCTACCCGGACGGCTGGGGCGAAGCAGCTCCCCTCACGGGCTTGCTCTATTGTGCCGATTGCGGCGGCAAGATGTATGTCCACCGCACCAATAACGGCAAGCGCATTTCTCAATACACCTGCTCACAGTACACCAAAGTTCCTTGCGGAACGCTCTGCAAGACCCAGCACCGTATCAATGAAGATGTGGTACTGTCCCTTGTCTCTGAAATGCTGAAAGCCATTGCCGAGTATGCGAAGCATGACAGAGCCGAGTTTGTCCGTGTGGTGCAGGAAGCGCAGTCCAGCCAGCAGACCACAGAGGTCAGGAAACAGCGGACACGCCTTGCCACAGCAAAGCAGAGAGTTTCCGAGCTGGAAGTCCTGCTCTGCAAAATCTATGAGGATAACATTTTAGGCAAGCTGTCCGACAGCAGATACGCCACTCTGGACGCTCAATACGAAAAGGAACAGACCGAGCTTACCGCTGAAATCTCTGTTCTGGAAAAGGCAGTCAAGAGCTATGAGAAGCATGAAAAGGACGCTGACCGTTTTATCGCTCTGATTGACAAATATGAGAACTTCGACAAGCTGACCATTGCCATGCTCAACGAGTTTATCGAGAAAATCCTTGTGCATGAGCGTGACCGCAAAGGCAGTATACAGACCACACAGGAGGTCGAGATTTACTTCAATTTTGTCGGGCGATTTGTTCCCCCGGCGTTTGGAGAAGTTGAGCTGACCCCGGAAGAATTAGAGGAAATCCGCAAGCGTGAGGAACGCAAGGACAGGCTTCATCAGAACTACTTGAAGCGGAAAGCCAGCGGAGCGCAGAAGCGATACGAGGACAAAATCAAGAAGCGGAAAAAGGCGGAAATCGAAGCCAAGAAAGCCGCCATTCGTGCGGAGGACATTGCAAAGGGAGTGTTCGTCCCTGTCAGCAGTTTACCGCAGAGAGAGCCGATGAAAGGAGTACAAACAGCATGAATATCACTTACACACAGAACGGAGATTACCTTATCCCGAACATCGTTATCCGCAAGACCAAGCCCCTCGGACACTACGGCAGACTTCGCAAGGCGTATCTGGAAAATGCACCGTCCGATACTGTTCAATGAGCTGGTGTTATCAGATAAGCTTTTTGAGCATTGCGCCGAGATTGACGAAGCGGCACGAAACCGAATAGAGCTGATCGTGCGGTCACTGGCAGAGCAAAACGGCGTGACCGAACAGCTGAAAGCCGAAAATCAGATGGAGTGGGTACGGCAGATGAACGCTTGCAAGGCACAGGCAGAGGAAGTTGTGAAAGCGGAATTGATTTATGATTGAGCGAGGAAGTCCGGGCAGAAAACTGTTCGGACTTTTCTCATATCTCACAAAAGTTGAGGTAGAATTGTTCACAAGTTTTATGGTATAATTTGAACACGAAATTGAGCAACAAATTTATAAAGGAGAATATGGATGAAGCTGTTTTTATGTTCGCACTTTTCAAGTGTAGGAAGTTTGATAAAAGAAGAAATTGATAACAAGAAAGTCGCATTCATTCCCACGCCGTCTGCAAGCTGACGGACGTAGACCCGGACACGGGCTGCAAGGAATTTGAGATTGAAAAGGGACGCTTCTCTTTCCGGCTGACCGCCCCATACAGAGAGGAACGCCGCAGCGCGGCGAGCGAAGCGGCGAAAAACGAATAAAAGGGTTTTAGGGCTTCGTTGATTGTTGCGTTGGCACCCCCACCGCAATGGTAGTGCCCTTCTCGGAACTTTCCTCCACCCAAACGGAGCCGCCGTGGAGGTCGGCGATCTCCCATACCAGCGAGAGCCCCAGTCCCGCACCGCCGTACTCGCGGCTGCGGGACTTATCCACCCGGAAAAAGGGCTGGAAGATGCTCTGCTGATACTTCTCCGGAATGCCGCAGCCGGTATCGGAAACGCGAATCAGGAGTTTTTCCGTTTCCTGTGTGACACAGACCCGCACCGAGCCGCCCGGCCGGTTGTACTTGACAGCATTCTCCGTCAGGTTGAAGATCAGCCGGTAGATCAGTGCATCGCTGCCGGTCATAATGCCGTCGCCCTCCGCCGTCAGCGTGACGCCGAGCTTATCTGAGAGCGGCGCAAGATCTGTGAAGATCTCCTCAATCATGGGAGCGAGCTGGATCCGCTCGTTCCGCGCCACCTGCCGCAGATTGCTCATCTCCAGCAGTGTCCTGGTCAGCTGTATCAGCCGTTCCGTCTGCTCACGCAAAAGCGTGAGGAACTCCGCCGTCTCCGGTCGCACATCAGGATGCTCCGCGGAAAACAGCTCCAACTGCGCCTGCATTAGTGCCAGTGGCGTGCGCAGTTCGTGGGCCGCGTTGCCGGTGAACTGCCGCTGGGCGGCAAAGGCATTGTTCAGCCGCTCCAGCATCTGGTTGAACGAGCGGCTCAGCTGCTGAAATTCTGGAATGACGTCTTCATCGATCCTCATATCGGCAAGATTGTTCAGCTGCACCTGCTCCACCTGCGAGGCAAAACTGCGCAGGGGCTTGAGCGCACGTCCGCTGACAAAATAGGTCAGAATGCCGCTGAGCAGCGTTACCGCAGCCGTGATGTACCAGTTGGTGGTGCGGAAGCGCCCCTGCGCCCCATCGATGACGATGGTCAGCTCCTCGTCGGGCGCTATGAGCTGCGGGTCAAAGCTCGCCGCTTCGCCCTCATTCAGGATTACCGTGCTGCCGCCCTGTAAGCTGTCCGCAATGGTGTCCATATAGTACACGCCGGAGGAGCAGAGCAGCAGATTCATGATTACGCAGGTGGCACCGATGAGCAGGACGGTCATCAGGGTGATGCGCCATTGCAAGGAAAGATGCTTCATGCTTCCTCGCCCCCCATCAGATAGCCCTCGCCGATGCGGTTGCGGATGGGATCATAACCCAGCGCGGCGCGGAGCTTTTTGCGCAGGGCGGAGATGTGGACGCGAATGGAATTGCTGAAGCTGTCCACGCTGTTGTCCCAAACGTGATCCATCAGCTCCTCCTGGCTCACGGGCCGCCCCTGATGCACCATCAGGTATTCAAGTATCCCTGTTTCCTTGCGGGTGAGCGTCAGCGTCTGCCCGTTGACGGCGGCGGTACGGGAGCGGGTGTCAAAGGTCAGCTCACCGCAGATCAGCAGCACATCCTGCTGGGTGAACTGCCGCAGGGTCAGGCTGCGAATGCGAGCCTCCAGTTCGGCAAGATGAAAGGGCTTTGCCAGATAGTCGTTGGCTCCCGCGTCCAGTCCCTCCACCTTGTCCTCCACCTCACCCCGGGCGGAGAGGATCAGTACTTTTGTCTCCCGGTCGGTCTGCCGCAGGGTGCGCAGCACTGTCATGCCGTCCTTCCCCGGCAGGTTCAGATCCAGCAGTACCAGATCGTAGCGCTCCACGCCCAGAAGCTCCACCGCCTTCTCCCCGTCGTAGCAGCAGTCCACGCTGTATGCCTGGCGTCGCAGGCTGCGGACGATGGTTTCGCACAGGGCGCGTTCATCTTCAATTACTAAAAGGTGCATAAGAGCCCTCCTTCTTTATTCATTTTCATGTTGTTTTTAATTATAGCAAACCCAGATAAAGTTTGCATTAAATTTTCGTTCTTAACAAGGACTTTAACTCTCTTGCGTTATGATGGTAGCAGAAAAAGTGAAAGGGTGATGGAATTGAGCCATGTAAAAAAAACGGCGGCGCAGGCCTTGTTGCTGGTTGTGGGTATCGCCATGTTGTGCTTCGGCGTATGGCGCGGTGAGGCGGCGACGGTGCTGAGCAAAGCGATTAAATTATGTCTGGAGTGTGTGGGCATTGGGTAAAAAATTTTCGGGCGCGTCACAACTCCTGTCCCGCTTTCGGAGTTGGATACAGGCAGGGGCAGCCTTATTGACCAACCTGCACCTGCCGAACTTTCTCAAAGGAGGCCTGTATCAGGGCGCAGGGAAAACCGTCTGCGTGCCGGGGCTGAACTGCTACTCCTGCCCAGCGGCCTCCGGTGCCTGTCCCATCGGGGCGTTTCAGGCAGTGGTGGGCTCATCCAAGTTCAGCTTCTCCTATTATATCACAGGTTTCCTCATTTTGCTGGGAGTCCTGCTGGGACGCTTCATCTGCGGTTTTCTGTGCCCCTTTGGCTGGTTTCAGGAGCTGCTGCACAAAATCCCCACGAAGAAGCTCTCCACAAAGAAACTCAAGCCCCTGCGATACTTCAAGTACGCCGTACTGCTGGTGATGGTTTTCCTGCTGCCGGCGTTCCTTGTAAATGATGTAGCCATGGGCGACCCGTTCTTCTGTAAATACCTCTGCCCGCAGGGCGTGCTGGAGGGAGCCATCCCGCTGTCCCTTGCCAATTCCGGCATCCGGGCGGCGCTGGGCAAGCTGTTTACATGGAAGTTCAGCATCCTGCTGTCGGTGATCGTGTTGAGCGTACTGTTCTACCGGCCGTTTTGCAAGTGGCTCTGCCCACTGGGCGCGTTCTATGCGCTGTTCAACCGGGTGTCCCTCTTCCAGATGAAGGTGGACAAGAGTAAGTGCGTCTCCTGTGGAAAGTGTGCCAGAGCCTGCAAGATGGATGTGGATGTGACGAAAACGCCCAACCACACCGAGTGCATCCGCTGCGGAATGTGCGTCCGCGCTTGTCCGACGAACGCCGTGTGCTTCCGTTACGGCTTCGGCAACGGGAAAGAAGCACCAAAGAAAACAACGATGGAGGAATCAAAATGAACATGAAGAGAATTTTTGCACTGGCTTTTGCCGTGCTGATGGTGCTGGCCCTGGCGGCCTGCGGCATGAAGAACAATGACAAGATGGGTGACATGAGCGGCAACGGCTCCGCCATGACCGGCGAGCCGAAAAACGCCGAGGAGGCGCTCAGCCTGCACAAGGAGCTGCTGGAGCGGGAGAACGCGATCCTGTCGGAAAATACCGAGCTGTGGGAAAAGGTCTTTATGGAGGCCGACAAGGGCATGGCCATGGTCGAGGACGGGAAAAACTACGGCGACTTCCTGCTGGATACCATCGAGACCGCGAAAGAGCAGTTCGCCGACAAGGAGTATGAGTGGCTGAAGGAGTCAGCCACGGAGATCAGCAATATTGAAAACAAGCTGACCGAGTTGGAAGAGAAGTATCCCGAGATCATGCAGAAATCCATGGACGGCGATATGAGTATGCCCGCGGGCGATGATATGAGTATGCCGTCCGATCAGAGCGGCGCGGACAAGATGGCCGAGCAGGGCAGTATGCAGAAGTTCCCCGCCTTTGAGGGGAAAGACCTGGACGGCAACACGGTGAAGAGCGACGAGCTGTTCTCCGGCAACGCCGTCACCGTAGTGAATTTCTGGTTTACCACCTGCAATCCCTGCGTGGGCGAGCTTTCCGAGCTGGACGCGCTGAACAAGGAGCTTGCGAAGAAGGGCGGCGCACTCATCGGTGTCAACACCTTCACATTGGATGGCGATGAAGCGGCAATTTCCGAAGCAAAAGATGTACTGGCCAAGAAGGACGCCACCTATCAGAATGTGTATTTTGACTCAGATGGTGAGGCGGGAAAGTTTACCACCAACATCTTTGCCTATCCCACCACCTATGTGGTCGACCGCAGCGGCAATATTGTGGGCGACCCCATCGTAGGCGCCATCACGGAAAAGAAGCAGGCGGAGACGCTGCAAAAGCTCATCGACCAGGCTCTTGCCGCCGATATGGGCTGACAAACGAATTTATCATCTCAGAATGGAGGGAAACACCATGTATCGGAGAGTATTGCCGCTTCTGCTCACCGCGGTACTGCTGCTGAGCGGCTGCACTGCCGGGCAGAAAAATATTCCGCAGAAAACGGACGAGAAGGAAAGGACCGGACAGCCCTCTGATATGTCCGGTGAAGGAAGCATGTATATGGATACCACGGAAAATGTCATCTATCTGGCGGGCGGCTGCTTCTGGGGCATGGAACAGCTGATGCAGTCCATCCCCGGCGTCATCGATGCCGAGAGCGGCTATGCCAACGGCACCTGCGAGGCGGACGCCGATTACAAGACCGTCTGCAAGGGTGAGACCGGCTTTCGGGAGGCCGTGCGGGTGGAGTATGACCCCGGACAGGTGAGTCTCGACGCCCTGCTGCTGGCCTACTTCTATGTGATCGACCCCACGGTGGAGAACCGGCAGGGCAACGACCGGGGCAGCCAGTATCAGACCGGTGTCTATTACACCAACGAAAGCGCGAAGGAAACGGTGGAGCGCATTGCGGAGATCGAGCGGGGACGCAGTGAAAAGTTCTTCGTGGAGATCGGCCCACTCAAGAACTACTACCCTGCCGAGGAGTACCACCAGAACTACCTCGAAAAGAACCCGAACGGCTACTGCCACATCCCGCGGGCGGAGATGGAGCTGTTCTCCAAGCTTCGCATCGATCCAGGCGACTACCAAAAGCCCGCAGCAGAGTCCATTCGGGACAAACTGACGGAGGAGCAGTACCGCATCACCCAGGAGAACGGCACGGAACGTCCATTCAGCAATGAGTTCTGGGATCAGTTCGAGAAGGGCATCTATGTGGATATCGTCACCGGCGAACCGCTCTTTTCCTCCACGGATAAGTACGAGAGCGGCTGCGGCTGGCCGGCTTTCACAAAGCCCATTGAAGAGCCTGCCGTGGTGGAACTGGAGGACCTGAGCCACGGCATGCGCCGCACAGAGGTCAGAAGCCGTGCCGGAGATTCTCACCTTGGTCATGTGTTCACCGGCGATCCGGAGTCCCCAAATGGCGTGCGCTACTGCATCAACAGTGCGGCCCTGCGCTTTGTGCCTTACGCAAAGATGGAAGCAGAGGGTTACGGATATCTTCTGTATCTGTTCGAGGAATGAGTTCACAAAATACAATGGCTGGATACAAAACGGCTACAAATTCGTGAAGAACCTATGTACAGCCAGAAATACGTGGATTATTTGGACGAAAAGCGTATTGAGAGTGCATTTTATAACCCTAAATCAAAGCCCAAGACTTGTCAGGGAATTGTAATTGATTGTGAAGGTTTAAAGGTTATTTGCAAAGACTAATTAGAAAATTCAAGTTTGTCGAACTGATAAAATCCCTTTAGGAACTAAAGGGCGCACTTCTATACTCTCTTGTCGAGAGTATTGTGCGTCCTGCGGAGCTTCATTCTCTGTCAGCAGAAAGAAACTGCATGACCGAGAATGTTTCGTCACTTCGCTCCGTCAAGGTGGCTACACCCCCTTGCGCCGCTAAAGCAGCTATCCCCTGTGGACTTGCCGTCCGCAAACAGCATAAAATGCTGTTCGCCGCCAGCAAGTTTGAAAAAATAAATACCGAAAATCAGACCGTTGACTGGTCGCACTATGCGAAAAGTTGACGGTCTTTTTTTATCCCCAAAATCAAAAAAGGAGGTCAATCCCAATGACAAAACCGAAAACCCTCGACCAGCTCCGAGCCGAAAAGGAACGAGCCGAGACGCAGCTTGCACAGGAACAGCACAAGCTGGAGCGTCTGGAGAATAGAAAGAAGTATCTGGAGAAAGGTGAACGCACCAAGCGCACACACCGCCTTTGCAATCTGGGCGGCACGATTGAGAGCCTTGCCCCGGAGGTCAAAGATCTCACACGCACCGAAATGACAGAGCTGATGGAACACATCTTTTCCCTGTCCGAAGTCCAGCGAGCCGTCCGTCACATGGCGATTACCCACATCAGCCAAGCAAACAGAGAAAAGGAGTTGAAAGCCGATGGCACTATTTCATCTGAGCGTCACGCAGACTAAGCGCAGCGCAGGACAGTCCGCTATTGCTTCTGCCGCATACCGAGCCGGGGAACGCTTGTATAGCGAGTATTACGGCGAATACAGCGACTACACCCGCAAGGGCGGCGTGATCTGCTCCGATATTCTCCTGCCGTCCCATGCACCGCCCGAATACACAGACCGCCAGACGCTATGGAACGCCGTGGAAAAAGCCGAGCGTGGAAAGAACGCCCAGCTTGCATACAGCTTTGACATTGCCTTGCAGAATGAATTTTCCCTTGAGGAAAACATCGCTCTTGCAAGGCAATTTTTGTTGGAGAACTTTGTGAGCCGTGGCATGGTGGTTGACTTCGCCGTACACCAGCCAGACCGGGAGGACGGCGGCATACCAAACCCACACTTCCATGTGCTTTGTCCTATCCGTCCCATTGAGCAGGACGGCAAATGGGGACTAAAGCAACGCCGGGTGTATGAGCTGGACGAGGACGGCAACCGTATCCGGGACGCAGACGGAAAGTTTGTGTTCAACGCCGTTCCCACTACCGACTGGGGCAGTCCCGAAACGCTGGAATACTGGCGGCAGACATGGGCGGAGCTATGCAACGCCAAGTTTGCGGAAAAGGGGCTTGACGTTCGTATCGACCACCGAAGCTATGAGCGTCAGGGCGTGGAGCTTCTTCCCACCGTCCATGAGGGCGCAACCGTCCGGGCAATGGAGAAGAAAGGCATACGCACCGAGAAAGGCGAGTTCAATCGCTGGATCAGAGCGACCAATGCCGTTATCCGGGACATCAAGAAGAAAATCACTCTCCTGTTTGATTGGATTGCCGAAGCAAAAGCCGAGCTGTCCAAACCGCAATCCCCCGACCTTGTTTCTCTGCTGAACGCCTATTACAGCCAGCGCAACGCCGGGGCGTATTCGCAGAAAGGCAAGGTCAGCAACCTAAAGGAGATGAACGAGACTTTCAATTATCTCCGGGCAAACGGCATTTACACCCTTGAAGATTTGGAACACCGTGTCAACGAACACAACGCCACCACGGAGAGCTTGAAGAAAACGCTGGGCGAACAGACCGCCCGAATGAAAGCGATTAAGCAGCTCTATGACAGCTCCGCTGCTTTCCGAAGCCTGAAGCCTGTCTATGACGGCTTGCAGAAAATCAAGTTTGAAAAGCCCAGAGCCAAGTACAAGGCAGAGCATGAAGCGGAACTGAAACAGTTCTACGCCGCCAGACGCAAGCTGACCGAGGAGTTCTCGGACGGCAAGGTGGATATGAAAAAGCTGTCCGCAGAGTATGACGCTTTGGAACAGGCGCATGAAACCACCTACGGCGAGTTTAAGACTGTCAGAGACGATTTACACCGCCTTTGGAGGGTCAAGTCATGCGTAGATACTGCCGCCCGATTTAACGAGCGTACAGAGGAACAAATGCTCCAAAATCGACCCCAAACACGACAGAAAAAGGAGGAACTATCCCGATGAATTACACCCAAGCACAGATTGACCGGGCAAATGCCGTCAGTCTGGAAGATTTTCTCCGTACACAGGGAGAGACACTAATCAAAAGCGGACGGGAATACCGCTGGAAAGAACATGACAGCTTGACCGTCCGGGGAAACAAGTGGTTTCGCCACAGCCAGAGCAAGGGCGGCTATCCCATTGATTTTGTCATGGAGTTTTACGGAAAGTCCTTTCCCGAAGCCGTCCAGCTCCTGACCGGCGAAAGCGGCGAGGGGCAGACCGAAGCCAGCACAACACCGCCCACAGCGTTTCACTTGCCCTTGCACAACAGAACAGCCGACAGAGCAATTCAATATCTTTGCGAAAGCCGAGGTCTCAACAAAACGCTTGTTGAGGCTTTTCTTCTTTCTGGGGATATTTACGAGGACGCAAAGCGGCACAATGTTGTGTTTGTCGGCAGAGACCGAAGCGGTACGCCGAGATACGCCCATGTGCGAGGAACGGCAGACCCATTCAGACAGGACATTGCCGGGTCTGACAAGTCCTATCCGTTCCGCTATGAGGGAAACGGCAACCAGCTCTTTGTCTTTGAAGCACCGATTGACCTGTTATCGTTCATCTGCCTTTATCCGCAGGACTGGCAGACAAGGAGCTATCTTGCCCTGGGCGGCGTTTCGGGCAAAGCCCTTGACCGTTTTCTTTCTGAACGCAAGGACGCCCGAAAAGTATTCCTCTGCCTTGACAGCGACACCGCAGGAAGTGAAGCCTGCTCCCGACTGGCGCAGGACATTCCCAGCGAGATCGCCGTCATTCGCCTTGTCCCGGCAAGGAAAGACTGGAACGATGTTCTCCGTCAGCAAGGGGATATTCCCAGCCGCAAATTCATAGCCGAGACAATCACGCTGCGAGAGCTGCCCACCGCCCAGCCTGTCCCCATGCTCCGTATGGCAGATGTGGAGCTGACGAGCGTGGATTGGCTATGGTTTCCGTATATCCCCTTTGGAAAGCTGACGATCATACAGGGCAACCCCGGCGAGGGCAAGACCTACTTTGCCATGCGTCTTGCGGCGGCTTGCACCAATCGAAAGCCCTTGCCCGGTATGGAGACCCTTGAGCCTTTCAATATCATCTATCAGACCGCCGAGGACGGTCTGGGCGATACTGTTAAGCCCCGGCTGATGGAAGCAAACGCAGACCTTGAAAGAGTGCTTGTCATTGACGATAGAGACACGCCGCTGACCCTTGCCGATGAGCGCATAGCAAGGGCAATCCGTGAGAACAACGCAAGGCTGGTTATCATTGACCCGGTACAGGCGTTTCTGGGCGCAGATGTGGACATGAACAGAGCAAACGAGGTGCGCCCAATATTCCGCAGTCTGGGAGACATTGCACAGGCTACCGGGTGCGCTATCGTGCTGATCGGACACCTCAACAAAGCCACAGGAACGCAAAGCACTTACCGAGGATTGGGGTCTATCGACATTACGGCGGCAGTCCGCAGTCTGCTGTTTATTGGCAAGCTGAAAGACAGTCCCACAACAAGGGTGCTTATCCATGAGAAAAGCTCCCTTGCGCCGCCCGGACAGTCCCTTGCCTTTTCTCTGGGAGACGAGAAAGGCTTTGAATGGATAGGAGCTTATGACATTACCGCTGACGAGCTTCTTGCCGGGACAGACACCGCCAAGACCGAAAGCAAGACCGCACAGGCGCAAATGCTCATTCTGGAACTGCTGGCAGATGGAAAGCGTATGCCGAGCGCAGAGCTGGAAAAGGCAGTCAATGAGCGTGGGATTTCCTCACGCACCATGAGAACGGCAAAGAGCCGTATCGGGGACAGACTTGTGACCGAGAAAGACGGCACAGCATGGGTCTGCTATCTCCGAGATTGACAACAGGAACACGGCAAGCGTGGCAAAGACGGCAAGGTTTTTATAGATACCTTAATGCTGCCGCCTTGCCTTGTTCCCTCATACCGACACCGCCCGATGATGAACAGTCACCGGGCATTTTTCATTTACAGGAGGATTTTGAATGAACAATACCGCAACCAACACCGCCACTTGCCCTACTGTCAGAAAGCAGATCGGCAAGACAACCTATATCGTCCGTGTGCATTTCAGCCAGACCGCAAAAGAAACGATGGAGGACAAAATCAAGCGTCTGCTCCGTGAAGAAGTCCGCAGAATGTGACTTCTTTGTGAATTTGATGAAAAAGTCCTTGACTTTTCGTCTCTGGTAAGACTGCCAAGAGTATTCTGATTTCCTGTGGTGCGCGTCTTGCGGTGTTTGACATCGCGGAGCTGCGGGAGGTCACTTCCTATGATGAGTTGGAGTTAGATACCCTGGGAGACCGGAAAACAGCGCTGTTTCTCATTATGAGTGATACGGATGACAGCTTTAACTTTCTGATTTCCATGTGTTATACCCAGCTTTTCAACCTCTTGTGTGAAAAGGCTGATGATGTGTACGGTGGGCGGCTGCCCATCCATGTGCGCTGCCTCATCGACGAGTGTGCCAATATCGGCCAGATTCCCAAGCTGGAGAAGCTGGTGGCCACCATCCGAAGCCGAGAGATCTCCGCCTGTCTGGTGTTGCAGGCACAATCCCAGCTGAAAGCCATCTACAAGGACAACGCCGATACCATCATTGGTAATATGGACACATCCATCTTCTTGGGCGGCAAGGAGCCGACTACCTTAAAGGAATTGGCTGCCGTGCTTGGGAAAGAAACTATCGACACCTACAACACCGGCGAGAGCCGTGGGCGGGAGACCTCCCACTCTCTTAATTATCAGAAATTGGGGAAAGAGTTGATGAGCCAGGACGAGCTTGCCGTCATGGATGGCGGCAAGTGCATCCTCCAGCTGCGCGGTGTGCGGCCTTTCCTTTCGGATAAGTACGACATCACCAAGCATCCCAATTTTAAGTACACTGCCGACGCGAACCCGAAGAACGCTTTCGACATTGAAGCGTTTCTGTCCGCCCGGCTGAAACCCAAGTCCAGCGAGGTCTACGATGTTTACGAGGTAGACGCTACGGGCGATGAATAATGTTCCGCTGTGAAAGGAGTGATCTTATCTATTTGCCCCAACTGCCTCTTTGGAGGCCATTGGCGTACAAGGCGGACAATCACAAAAAAATAATGAAAAAGGAGGATAGCCGGAATCAGGCCCCCGGAAACCGGGCGGCAGATTGTTCCGGCTTTTGTATGCCTATGAAACATGACTAATCAACTTTTCAAATGATTCCGGCTAATAATTATTTATGGCATTTTTTACTCAGGCAATCACCGTTCTTCAGACCCTCGTAATCGCACTCGGTGCCGGTCTCGGCATTTGGGGTGTCATCAACCTCTTGGAGGGCTACGGCAATGACAATCCCGGAGCTAAAAGCCAGGGAATGAAGCAGCTCATGGCGGGCGCTGGTGTGGCCGTAGTCGGCATGGTCCTCGTTCCTCTGCTCTCCAGCTTGTTTACCGTCTAATCGTCCCCACATGAAATCCTTGCCGTCCCCGCAGTCATGCGGGGGCGGCTGAAAGGAGGTAACACCGTATGGATTTCTTACTTGAGGCAATCACCACATGGCTGAAGGAAATGCTGGTGGGCGGCATCATGAGCAACTTGTCGGGGATGTTCGACAGCGTAAACCAACAGGTCGCGGATATATCCGTGCAGGTGGGGCAAACCCCGCAGGGCTGGAACGGCAGTATTTTCGGCATGATCCAAAATCTGTCCAATTCCATTATCGTGCCGATTGCAGGTGTGATTCTGGCTGCGGTCATGACCATTGAATTGATTCAGATGATTACAGACAAAAACAACCTGCACGATGTAGACACATGGATGATCTTCAAATGGATGTTCAAAAGTGCCGCCGCCATTCTCATCGTTACCAACACCTGGTCCATTGTGATGGGCGTATTTGATATGGCGCAAAGCGTGGTTGCGCAGGCATCCGGCGTCATCGGCGCAGACGCATCCATCGACATCTCCTCTGTGATGGGCGATTTGGAGCCGCGCCTGATGGAGATGGAACTGGGACCTTTGTTTGGTCTGTGGTTCCAATCGCTTTTTATCGGCATTACCATGTGGGCGCTGTATATCTGCATTTTCATTGTCATTTATGGCCGTATGCTGGAAATATATCTCGTGACCTCCGTAGCACCTATTCCGATGGCTACCATGATGGGCAAAGAATGGGGCGGCATGGGTCAGAATTATCTGCGCTCCCTGTTTGCCCTGGGCTTTCAGGCGTTTCTCATTATCGTCTGCGTGGCAATCTACGCGGTGTTGGTGCAGAATATCGCCACGGAATCCGACATCATTATGGCAATCTGGAGCTGCGTGGGCTATACAGTTCTTTTGTGCTTCACGCTCTTTAAGACCGGCAGCCTCGCAAAAGCTGTGTTTAATGCCCACTGACATGGAAGGAGGCAATTCCATTGGCTTATGTACCCGTACCCAAAGACCTGACGAAAGTAAAAACCAAGGTCATGTTCAACTTAACCAAGAGGCAGCTGGTCTGCTTTGGCAGCGGAGCGCTTATCGGCGTACCACTTTTCTTTTTGCTCCGGGAGCCTGCGGGAAGCAGTGTGGCGGCCATGTGCATGATGCTGGTCATGCTGCCCTTCTTCATGCTGGCCATGTATGAGAAGCACGGTCAGCCCCTGGAAAAGATCATCAGCAACATCATTAAGGTTGCCGTGATCCGGCCAAAACAGCGCCCGTATAAGACCAACAACTTCTATGCCGTGTTGGAACGGCAGGAAAAGCTCGACAAGGAGGTGTATGACATTGTTCACAGCAAAGAAAAACCGGCAGGCAGATAAGGATGGCAAACAGACGCCGCCGGTGAAAGCAAGAAGAAAGCTGTCCCGTGCTGAGAAGAAGCAGATCGAGGCCGCCATCGCCCGTGCCAACCGCACGGACCGGAAGGAAAAATCGGCTCAGGACAGCATCCCTTATGAACGGATGTGGCCGGACGGCATTTGCCGCGTGTCAGAGTGCCACTATACCAAGACCATCCAGTTTCAGGACATCAATTATCAGCTTTCTCAGAACGAGGACAAATCCGCAATCTTTGATGGCTGGTGTGACTTCCTCAACTATTTCGACAGTTCCATTTCATTTCAGCTGTCCTTCCTCAATCTGGCGGCATCCAAAGAGACCTTTGCCAGCGCCATTTCTATTCCACCTCAAGAGGACGATTTTGACAGCATCCGGGCTGAGTACACGCAGATGCTGCAAAACCAGCTGGCGAAAGGAAACAACGGTCTTATCAAGACCAAGTATCTGACCTTCGGCATTGACGCCGACAACATCAGGTCGGCAAAGCCCCGGCTGGAGCGCATTGAGACTGACATCCTCAACAACTTCAAGCGGTTGGGCGTTTCTGCCGAGGTGTTAAACGGTATGGCGCGGCTGGCCCAGCTGCATGGTATCTTCCACATGGATGAACAGGTGCCTTTTTGCTTCTCATGGGACTGGCTGGCTCCTTCCGGCCTTTCCACCAAGGACTTTATCGCTCCTACTTCATTTGAGTTCCGCACCGGCAAGCAGTTCCGTATGGGTAAGAAATACGGGACAGTTTCTTTTTTGCAGATTCTCGCCCCGGAGCTGAATGACCGGATGCTGGCAGACTTTTTGGATATGGAATCCAGCTTGATCGTGAACCTGCACATCCAGTCGGTGGATCAGGTCAAGGCCATTAAGACTGTCAAGAGAAAAATCACAGATTTGGATCGGAGCAAGATCGAGGAGCAGAAAAAAGCCGTCCGCGCAGGATACGATATGGACATCATTCCCAGCGACCTGGCTACCTACGGAGCCGAGGCCAAGAAGCTTTTGCAGGATTTGCAGAGCCGCAACGAGCGAATGTTCCTTGTGACCTTTCTGGTGTTGAATACGGCGGACAATCCCCGTCAGCTGGGCAACAACATCTTTCAGGCCAGCTCCATCGCGCAGAAATATAACTGCCAGCTGACCCGGCTGGACTTCCAGCAGGAGGAGGGGCTGATGTCCTCTCTGCCCCTGGGCCTGAACCAAATCGAGATCCAGCGGGGGTTGACTACCAGCTCCACGGCTATTTTTGTGCCGTTTACTACTCAGGAACTTTTCCAGAATGGCAAAGAGGCGCTGTACTACGGCATCAATGCCCTGTCCAACAATCTCATTATGGTGGACCGCAAGCTGCTGAAGAACCCCAACGGACTGATCCTTGGTACACCCGGTTCCGGTAAGTCCTTCAGCGCCAAGCGCGAGATCGCTAACTGTTTTCTGCTCACCAATGATGACATCATCATCTGCGACCCGGAGGCAGAGTATGCTCCGCTGGTGGAGCGTCTGCATGGGCAAGTTATCAAGATTTCACCCACATCCGGTGACTACATCAACCCGATGGACTTGAATCTGGATTATTCAGATGACGAAAGCCCGCTGTCTTTGAAGTCTGACTTCATTTTGTCGCTGTGCGAGCTGATTGTGGGCGGCAAGGAGGGCTTACAGCCGGTGCAGAAAACCATCATTGACCGTTGTGTGCGGATGGTCTATCAGAATTATCTCAATGACCCGCGCCCGGAGAATATGCCGGTGCTGGAGGACCTTTATGATCTGCTGCGGACACAGGAAGAAAAAGAGGCGCAGTACATCGCTACGGCGCTGGAAATCTATGTGACCGGCTCTCTGAATGTGTTCAACCACCGTACCAATGTGAATATCCAGAACCGCATTGTCTGCTATGACATCAAGGAGTTGGGCAAGCAGCTCAAAAAAATCGGGATGCTGGTGGTGCAGGATCAGGTATGGAACCGTGTTACCATCAACCGGGCGGCGCATAAGTCCACCCGATATTACATTGATGAGATGCACCTTCTCTTGAAAGAGGAGCAGACGGCGGCCTATACAGTCGAAATCTGGAAGCGTTTTAGAAAGTGGGGCGGCATCCCCACAGGTGAACAGGTCTGTTTCTTGTTTATGCGCTTAGAGAATCAGACCACGCCGTACTGACTGAAATCGGCAAGTAGGTCAGTATTATCAATGCGGAAGAAATCGGGAAGGGAGCAGCGCCCTAATCCGAGTGGAAGGCTGTCCGTAAAATGGCAGTCACACGCAACGCATAGAGCTTGAACCTGCGTGATGCAGAATATAACAGCTCCACGAGTCCGCATTGCCTGCCGATACGGAAAAACCGTGGCAAAAAGGTATGCTATGCTGGGCGTGAACAGGCACGCCGATGAAAATGAGCGAAAGCTCCAGAGAGGTGGATAAAAAGCCACCTGTTAAGAACAATCAGATCACCCAAAATGTCAAGGACCTGCTTTCTTCCCGTGAAGTGGAAAATATTTTCGAGAACAGCGATTTTGTGTATATGCTCAATCAGGCAGGCGGAGACCGGCAGATTCTTGCCAAGCAGCTGGGCATTTCTCCCCATCAGCTGTCCTATGTGACCCACTCCAGCGAGGGCGAGGGCCTTCTGTTCTACGGCTCCACGATTCTGCCTTTTGTAGACCACTTCCCGAAGGACACCGAACTCTACCGTATAATGACCACCAAATTATCTGACATGTCAGATAACTTCGTTTATTAAATGAGTTACGTTATTCAAGGAGAATAGAAAATCCCCATAAATACAAGGAATTTAACTATTCTCCTCGAATAATAATACACTGCTATTTAAGGAAATCTGGAATACCATTCTTCTCTTGTGGCAGTGTGCTTTCATCTGGATTGTTCTTCGAAAACCATTTTTCGTTCCATTGCTCCATTGAACGGTCTACGGTCTGTTGAGATATATCCAGATAAATTTGTGTTGTCTGTATTGATGTGTGACCGAGGATATTTTTTACAATAGCTAACGGAACCCCGGCCTCAATCAAATGTGTTGCTGTTGTATGCCTCATGACATGAGGGGTATAAGGACCACGGCAAAATAAATCAGGATGTTCTGCTTTGGCTTTTTGAGTATATTTCTCATAAATTTCTTCAATTGCAGCTACTGACAAATGTTCATTTCTTTGACTTGGAAAGATATGCGCATCCGGTTTCATGCTGATTTTTCTTGAGGAAATATACTTGTCCAGAAGCTGAGTCGCATCAGAAGTTATCTTTACCCGCCTGGATTTTTCGCCTTTTCCAACCAAGGTAAGAATTGCATTCCCTTTTTCGTCATGAATGACGTCCTTAACGGTAAGGTTACAGATCTCCTGAGCACGTGCTCCACTGGAATACATCACAGATAAAAGAACAAGGTCTCTCCAACCAAGTTTTTCTGTGGTGTCAGGAAGTGAAAACAATACTGCGAGTTCTTCTCTGGTAAACGAATTTCTCGGTTTACTTTTTACCTTGCGGAATGTCTTCTTTGAAATTTTTTTGAGACTGTTTTTGAAAATATAAGCAGCCTCAAGATTTCTACTTTCTGAATAATCAGCGAAAGAAGCTAATGCTGCCAGTCTTTGTTTTGCGGTAGCTCTGCTGTTTTTTCTGGTGGTTATCAGCCAGTCGAAATATTTTGTGAGAAGGTCAAAATCCAATACTTCAAATGTGATATATCCGATTTTTATTTCTGTTTCCTCATCAAGATATTGAAATAGCAAACGGAAAGCACATTTATAAGAAGCAATGGTATTCGGGCTTGCATTCACAGAAACCGGCAGATATTCGGTAAAGAATCGTCCAAGCAGAGTGATAAATTCGTGTTCAGAATTACTCTTCTTCATAAGACACCTCCACATTTGGGATCAAACCTGCTGTAAATGTTTCAAACACATCAAGTGACTCAGGAACCTGAACACCGGAAAAACGCATATATTTGTCAGTGTCAAGTAAACACTCGTGGCCGAGGTAGGTCGGCAGAAGTAAGTCATTCACATCTACAGAATGTCCTGCTGATTCAAGCTGTTGCATCGACTTCAAAACAAAAAGATGGCGGAAGCAATGGAGGCAGGCTCCACGTTCATGAGGATCTCTTCTATGCTGATCAATCCCTGCTGATTTCAGGATTTCTGCAAACCACGATTCCATTTGTCTCGTGGTATAGTGAGTCCCCGGTTTTTTACCAGGAAAAAGGAATGCGTCTGGTTGATGCATAATTCCCAGAGCTAAGCAATAGCGCTCCAGAATTGCAATAAGAGAGTCATGGACAGGAATTAGCCGCTCCTTGGAGAACTTTGCTTTCTTCAAAAAAATAGTTCTGTTCTTAAAGTCGATGTCTTTGCGCTGGAGAGCCATTGTCTCCTGAAGTCTGGTTCCGCAACTGTAAAGGATTCGCAAAGCCATAGGAATTTTTAACTGAAAATAGGCACTGCATGACTTTGGATTTATAGGCTTCATGTTATCAGCATAATGAAAAATCAGAGTCACTTCCTCATCAGAAAAAATATATGGAATGTAATCTGATTTAACTTTAGGGAGTGTTGGCAGAAAGGAAGCATATCCCAATGTATTCAGATATTTTCCAAAGCCACGCACCACACCCAATTTTTCTTTGGCTCAGTCACATTTTCTGTGTGATGCAGGGTTCCGGTCATAGTCCCGACGGCTGATGTCGAAGATCTTCAGGAAGA
>NZ_WKZK01000046.1:0-73566 GCF_009680135.1 Eubacterium sp. BIOML-A2 | reverse complement strand
GTGATTTTGTGATCACCGAATCACAAAATCACCCCACTTTCCCGGCTGCCGGCTTCCTAGAATTTCTTAGGTTCGCGTCCGCGTTTCGAGGCGGCATATGTGCACTTGGGCGGGTTGCGGCTATCCCTTCCTTTCGCGTCCCCCCTTCCTCCACTCCTACGTATCCAAAACCTTCCCCCTGAAAACCCGCACCGATACCAAATAAACCAGTGTAAATATAACCAGTATAGAAACCGCGCTGTAAATATTCACACGGAACAAATCTTCTTTCATTACATTTCCCAGTGCACGAATTGCAAACCAGGAGGATACTGCCATGAGCACAAACGGACAATAGTAAGTAAACCGTATCTCATTTTTCATGGACTTATACAGAGTGTCACCGGGGATTCCCAGTTTTCGCAGAATCCTGTACCTGTCACGGTCCTCATAGGCATCATTGTTCAGCTTGATGAAGATAATACTGCCTCCTGCCAGGATCAGCGTCACAAACATAAAGATACATAGGGAATATAAAACCCGTATCCAAGTTTCTTTCTCACTATCGGCTCCCGAAAAGTTAACTCCCACCTGCATCTGCCCGTTTTCATCCGTTTTGGAAAGGCTCCTCAGATAATTCCTGGATGCGTCTGCATTCGACGGATCTTCAATTTTGAAGTTATACATGTGCAGCAGGATCCCCTTAGGCTCCAGTTCTTTATAAACCTCATCGTTGAGCACATAAATACTCATCTGCTCCTGCATGGCGCCCAAATATGGGGTATCGTCTTCCTTAATAATATGATAAGAATTGTCTCCGATCTGGACGTCCTGTTGCTCCTGCCCTGCAAAGCTCATGAGAATGATGTGCGAAAGTTTAATTGTCTCATCCTGTTTCAATTCTGTATAATCAAAAGGCATGCCCGCCTCTTCCGCAATCGTTTTCATTTGAGAGAAAGGGATGATTGCATAAGTAGAATTCACATATTTCGTATGGAACATACTCGGGTCAAGAAGCAGGTAAGAAGCCTCCGCTTTATATTCCACTTTATTCTCCTTCGATATTCCCTCTTCCATCTCTTCCATATCCATCTCATGTGAGCTTACGACCTGATATGTGAAAGTCTCTTGAAAATGCACCATCTTATCATAACGCTGCTTCAGGGCGATCGCTGTACCCAGCACCGTTACGGAACAGATCATCAGAATCGTAACCATGGCATAAGTGCGGTAATTTCTCCGGATTCTGAAGGACAAATTATTCACCCAAAGGCTGCGCTGCTTTTGATACAGAAATTTCTTGTTTTTCGTCAGCTTTCTGATAAAGAAAGGAATTGCACCGCCAAACAACAGATATATTCCTGCAATTACCAGTATTACGGCAAGCAGTGCATACGACAGAGTATCCAGATTCCCGGTTTTTATTGCACACATATAACCTGCACCCAGTACCGCCAATCCCGCTGCAGATTTCAGGGCGGCCATCCATCCTTTTTCCGGCTTCATTTCTTCCTGCTTTGCACCGGAAAGCATACTCAGTACGCTGCTCCTTGATATTGATACATATCCTTTCAGTATCATCATGCCAAATATGATAAAGAATACAGCTGATGTGATAAGAACCGGTTTTATCGTAAATGAAAACCGGACATCTACGCTAATCTCCGACAGTTTCATCAGCAGCATTTGAAATAATTTAGAAAATACAGTCCCGGCCAGCAGACCCGCCAGCAGGGAAAATATACCGATAAAAAATGCCTCAAGCGCGTACATTTTCCCAATGCGCACATTATCCAGCCCCATAAACGTATAGATTCCGATCTCTTTCTTCCTCTGGTTGAGAAATACATTTGTGGCATACCAGATGAAAAAGAACAAAAACACCCCAAATACTACGGATGCCGCATGTACGACCAGGTCAATGTAGTCTTTGTTCATACTGTTCAGGACGTCCATGGAGTCCGAATAGATAATATTTTGAAAATTAAAAAATATAAAAACTGAAAATGCAAGGGACATAATCAGCGCCGCATATTCCCTTACACTTCTCTTAAAGTTGGAAAATGCCAGTCTGCACAAACTCATCTACCGCTCACCTCCCATGGAAGCAAGCAGTTCCATAATCTCTTCATAAAAGACTTTTCTGTCCCCCATGCTGTTCAGCCGGCACTGTACCTGTCCGTCAGAAAGCATATAGACCTGCTTTGCGTAGCTTGCCGTGTAGGCGTCATGTGTCACCATCAGGATCGTTGCCCGCCCGGAGTCATTGGCCGCTTTCAGACTCTGCAGCAGATCCCGGCTGGATCTGGAGTCCAGCGCTCCGGTCGGCTCATCGGCAAAGATAATCTTTGGCTCCGTGATCAGGGCCCGGGCGCTTGCCCCTCTCTGTTTCTGCCCGCCGGAGAGCTGGTAAGGGTATTTTGACAGATGCTCCTCCAGCTGGAAAAGCCTTGCCATATTCATCACCCTTTTCTGCACCTCTTTGCTCTTTACTCCATTCAGAGACAACGGCAAAGCGATATTATCTTCCAACGTCATATTGTCCAGCAGATTATATTCCTGGAAAATGAAACCGATCTTATCCCTGCGTATAATGGACAGCCGTTTATTGTCCGCTTTTGTAACATCCTCCCCATCCAGAAATATCTGACCCCTGGTTGGTTTGTCCAGTGTGGAGAGCATATTCAGAAGAGTCGATTTCCCTGCGCCGCTCGACCCCATGATGGCAACAAAGTCCTGCTCCTGAATGTCCAGATTGATTCCCTTCAAAACCTGGGATTCATAATCTTTTCTTCCGAAACTTTTTACTAGATTTCTAATTTCCATTATTTTTTTCATATCACGAATACCTCCTTTTATCACTAAAATTGTAACAAAAAGAGGGTTAAAAATCCTTTCATCCGGATAACAGTCCCCTCCTATATCTAACATTTCTGCAAGATTACCGGATTATTGCAATGCCATCTGCCAAAGCTGTGTTCATTCTTCTGCCGCTCTCTCTGCCTCTATGTTCATGTTAAAAAATGCTGTATTATTTGAAAAATGAAGTGTAAACCGGGTGCCCTTCTCCGGCCTGGAATATACCTGCAGCCGGATCCCGAGATGTTCGGCTGTCTCCTTCACGAAGTAAAGCCCCATACCTGTAGAGCGATAATCACCGTTTCTCAGATTGCTTCCAATATAACCTCTGTCGAAAATGTATGGAATCTCACCTTCTGCGATTCCGATCCCGTTGTCCTTCACTGTAAGCTCTACTTCGTCGGCTGAAATACATCTTGCCTCAAAGGTGAGCGCCGGCTGTTTTGTTCTATATTTAACCGCATTTCCGATGAGCTGATCCAGCATATAGACAAGCCACCTCCGGTCACTGTAAACCACGGCACCTTCAAGTTTCTTTTCAATCTGAAAATGCTCCCGGATCAGGAAATATGACTGATTCTTCAGAGCCTCATTGACCGCTTCCTCCAGATAAACCCTCTCATAGCGTACATCATTTTCCATATTTTTCAGTTTGCTGCTCATCATCATGGTGTTTAAAAGCTGCTGGATCCGCTCCAGACATCCCTGCATCTCCTCTTGCAGTTCACTGTCGGGGTTCCTCTCATTCATCAGTCCCAACGCGGAGAGCGGCAGCTTAACTTCGTGCGCCCATCTTGTAATGTAGTCGGTCAGCCCCTCCCGTTCCTCCTGCAGCGCGCTGATATCTTCCGCATTTTCTTTTTCCATCCTGCACAGCACTTCTGTAACCCTGCCGCCGAGCAGACGGCTGGCTTCTTCCCTGTTCTTATGTATTTCATCGTCCAGAATGCAGGATATCTGCTTCCATTTTCTGTAATCAAGTGCTAGGTAAAAAAGCCCTGCGGCCAGGAGGATTCCATCCAGATACAGCAAATCCCCGAAATTTACGCTGCGGGCGCACAGCACCCCAAAATACAGATTGATGGCGGCCAGGACTGCCGCCCCCGCCAGAATGCCCCATCTCTTCTCTTTGAGATAATTTTTCATTCTATATAATACCCCATACCTTTTTTCGTTACAATAATGTCGCTTCCCCCCGTCACTTCGTTCAGCTTTGCACGGAGCCGCGAAACAAGAACGCTCAGCGAAGCATCCGTCACAAACTCGTCCGTATTCCAAAGCTGCTGCATCAGCTTCTCCCTGCTGACCACGCTCCCTTTTTTGGAGAGCAGCGCCGCCATGATCTTACTCTCCGACTTTGTCAGATCCACATTCATTCCGTTGCATACAAACTGCCCGCTCTCATAATACATCCCGCCGTTCAGATAGGTTCTCTCATTGGTCGTATACTCATAGGCCCGGCGCAGCATGGCCCGGATCTTCAGCAGGAGCAGCTCCGGGTCGAATGGCTTTTCCACATAATCGTCCCCGCCTGCTGCCATGGCCATCACCTTATCCGCATTCTGGTCTCTGCTTGAAAGATACAGAAGCGGTACATTAGAAATCTGGCGTATCTTTTCACACCAGTAGAACCCGTCGAAGCTTGGCAGGTTAATATCCATCAGAATCAAATCCGGCTGTCTGCTGATGTATTCATTCGTAATATCATCGAACTGTTTCGCATAAACAGCTTCAAATCCCCACCTTTCACACAACAGCACCAGTTCCTTTGCCAGCGTCATATCATCTTCAACAATCAGAATTTTCATTTTTACCACTCCCTAATGTACACTTTGCGTACATTGTATCATACTTTCTGTCCGCAGCAGTCTTCTATAACAAAAATGTTAGAAATATACCGCCTCGGATTTTATGAAAATTCCTGCTCATAGGAAGCCTGCTCAGAGATGAGGTGAAAGATCTGCCTTTTCCCTTTCCACAGTTGATATTCCATACTGCAGGACGGACTCTCTTTTATAATCCGGTCCATGCGCCCCTCATAAGGGGCCTTTAGCCCATGAGACTTTTCCCCTAGTTTCCTGATTTTCAGCAGGAGCTTTCCCTGTCTCAAAGTCACGGCCCCCTCGCGGGATTCCGTGATCCGTGCCCCAAAATAAGTGCCCATGCGGTATTCCCTGCCCTGGTAATGAACCGCAGCAATACAGCCTTTGAAATGCATTCCCAGGAATGGTATATCTGCAACAGATGCCATAATACTGTTCATTTCTTTCTGAAAGCGTTCCTTCGTTTTCTTCTCGAATGCATACTGACGCTTCCCTGTCCCATGGCGTTTCTTCTTTTTTGTATGTTGTATTTCCCCGAATCCGCACTGGGTCCAGAGATATGTTTCGGGAAAAGATTTTCCCCTGTCCGTTTCTATATAACCTCTTCCCCCGGTAAAATCCATCCGTTTCCCGTTGACCCTCAGGGAACCTTTCAGATTATGCGCCATACTTAACACTCCGTGGCTGCACTGCATAAATGGGCAGAACCGGAACGGCCCCATAATATCTCCCCTGATTTTATGGAAACCCGAGTAGGCTATTTTCCCCTCTACAGTAAGTTCATCCGTGTGTATACTGATTAAGATGCCTTTTTCACTAAATAAATTCTCTCCGATTCTTACCTGAAATTTATCGTCGTGAATCTGGCACATTTCGATCGGATACGTAAAATTCCATGCACCATGATCCATGACCACCTGGATGGAAGCCGTCCAGTTTCCTTCTTTATCTGCGTGTACAGCCGGTATAAATGCAATGGTTTTCCCTTTATTTTGGTGCTTCAGATACCATCCCTCAAAATAGGGCCCTTTTTTACCTGTCCCATGAAAATACTTTTCCTTCATCTAGTTCTCCTTTCTGATATGACATTCCAGGTCATTCTGTGCCGGACCGTCCAGCCGTTTCCCCCGATAATCAAACCGTGATCCATGGCAAGGGCAGTCCCAGCTTTTTTCATCGGGATTCCAGGCGAGCTGGCAGCCCAGATGGGGACATCTTGTAGAAATTGCAAAGAGTTTTCCCGTTTCTTCTCTGTACACTCCGTATTTATTTCCGTCATGCTCTACGATCCCGCCATGCCCCGGCCTCAGATCCTCAAGCTTCTCCTTTGGTATTGCAGCCAGCTGTTTCATAAGGCCGGAAACTGCATAGCCGCCTTCTTTTAGTAAGGTGCCCACAGAAGACTGCAGGTGGAAGCGTCTGGGGGTGAATACGTCCGCATACTGGTTTTGCCGTCCGCAGATCAGGTCGGTCAGGATCATGGCGGATACCATGGAGCTGGTCATCCCCCATTTGCCAAATCCTGTAGCCACATACCAGTCCGGCTGGCTTTTACTGTACTTTCCGATATAAGGGATCCCATCCAGTGTCATGCAGTCCTGTGCAGACCAGCGGGCTGTTTCTTTACATTCCGGCCATAAGGCCTCCGCCCTGCTGCTTAGATATTCATAAGAATTCCCGGCTGTATTTTTGCCGGTGCGGTGCCCCCCGCCCCCAATCAGCAGGTTTTCTCCTGCGCTTCTGAAAGATAATCCGTCCTCATCTATCCCGTAATACATCCCCTCCAACGAAGCGGCCTTTTTCACCGCCAGCACATAACTTCGTTCCTGATGCATACGCATAAAATAATATCCCGGACTGTTAAGAAAAGGATAGTGGCAGGCAAACACGACCCGCTGCGCATGTACGGTTCCATGCGCTGTCACGACTGTATGATCCTCTGCATGAGTTACTTTTGTATGCTCAAATATAGTCAGTTCCTCCGCCAGCATATACAAAAACCGCAGAGGATGAAACCGTCCCTGCCCCTCTAGTTTCAAGGCCAGTTTTACCTGAAACGGAAGTTCCGTCTTCTCTGTCAGCTGCATCCCCATCCCGATCCGTTTTGCCGCCTCATGTTCCCGCCGCAGCGCGCCCGTATCCTGCATGGTATACAAATAAGCAGGACACGGGTTCCATCCAATGTCCCCCTGATACTTTTCCGCCAAAATTCGGTATCGTTCAACCGCTTCCTGATTCGCAGCGGCATACAGCCCCGCCTTCTCCATCCCCTCGTTCTGCAGCAGCCTGTCGTATATCATCCCGTGCTGGGAAGTCACCTTAGCCGTGGTATTCTTCGTCTGCCCGCTCCCGATTCTGTCCGCCTCCAGAACCACGCACTTCATCCCCGCCTGCTCCAGAAAATGAGCCGTCAGAATCCCGGCCATCCCTCCGCCTATAATAACCGTATCCGTCTCAATATCGCCATGCAGCGGGGGATACTTTGCAGACGATGCAGAAATACTCCAAATTGATTTTTCAACCATGCTATTCACCTCAATACATTCTTCTGAATAGGATGCGTCTTAGATGCGGGAATTATGCAAAAAATGGGAAAGAATTGGAGGGGAGGACATTATCGGGAAAAGCGGATGGGAACGGCAACTAAGATAGGACTGGCTGGAGGAGTACAATGTGCGAGCAGACGTTTTGATCCACTGCTCTCGCCGCTGCAGAACTCCCGCCCCCCGACAGGCGTCCCCTACCCGTCAATAAATTTAGCTTGTCTTTATTGCGGTAATGTGGTAAATTATAGAAGAAATTGTTTTTTTGCTCTATCTATTCAGTAATAACTTACTTGAAATCAGGTTAACACCAGGCTCACTTACATATGCCTGCTATTGTATGAGGAGTAAATCATGAAAATCTCTACTTTTACTAAGACACCGTCTTCCGGACGCTTTTTATGCAATCCTACCTGGTATATTGATGCCTGCGGGAAAAAGCTGCTGTTTGTTTCCTCAGGATCAACCTCTTTCCGCAGAGACATATCCCAGGCGGAAACGATTCTTAACGATATTGATATTATCATTCTTCCTGCCGGCTGCGTTGAGCCGGTCAGAGAGATCCAGTATTTTCTGTTTGCAAGCCCTCATGCAGAGTTCTATCTTCCCAAAGCTTCCTCGCAAAAATATTTTCTGGATATATTCCATAAATTAAATGGGTACTGCAAAACCGAGTACCAATATGGATTGCTTTCACGCATTCATTTTGTGAATGATCTCTGCAGTATTAATCAGAACCTTATGCTGTTTGGATCTGATCCTTATCCCGCTGATTCTATTGAACACAGGCAGAGCCTCCTGATTCAGGAAGACAGCTGCGCCGTGCTGTTTGCGAATACTGGTGCGGGAACGCCTGCCCTGGAGGCCGCCTTTTCCCGTGCCCGAGACCTGACCTGCTTGAAAATCAAACGTGTTATCATGGCTGCCGGAGAATACGATACGCCAGATAAGGAAAATCACAGCGAAAAAGGGGCATAAAGTGTAGACACGCTCTGGACGAACCTTGAAATTCCAGGCAGGCTCTGTGGCTACTTCAGCTGCTCAATGCGGCCGCCTTTAATTGCGGCGATATTTTCTGCAATCTTCTCTTGTGACCAGTCCCACCACTGTAAACTGAGCAATGAGGAGATTGTGTCTTCAGAAAACCTCTTTTTAATCGCTTTTGCGGGCACTCCGCCGACAATCGTATATGGCGGAACGTCTCTTGTCACAACGGCCCTGGCGCCGATTATGGCACCATCCCCTATTGTTACCCCGGACAGTATAACAGCCTCATATCCAATCCAGACATCATTACCGATTATGATATCACCTTTATTGTCCCAGGAGTCTGCCACATCATTTCTGTCAAGTCCCCATTCCTCAAAAAACAGTGGAAACGGATAAGTTGACAGTGATTCCATTGCATGGTTCGCGCTGTTAAAAAGAAACTTTGCTCCACAGGCAATAGAACAAAACTTTCCGATGTTCAGGCGGTCTCTATTGACCGGATAGTGATATAAAACGTTATTTTTTTCAAACTCCCGGGGATCTTTCACAAAATCATTATACATCGTATAATCGCCAACCTTAATATTCGGATTGGTAATTGCATTTTTCAGATAGATCGTCTGATTATCTCCTGTCCGCGGGTATATTTTTTCTGGTGCTGCCATTTGAATTCCTCCTGTCCGCTAGTACATCTCTAATTCCTATCTGCAGACGCCGTTTTGTCATATCCGCTGTTAACGACGACTGCTTATTATTATAGTAGCTTTCAGGATCAATATTCTCAATATAACAGATGCTACAGAAGTATTTAGTATACACCGGCTTTTCTGCCCGATGTCTGTTTACTAATTTGAGAATATTCTGAAAACGGAGGTCAAAAGGGTCTGACCCCTTTATAATACCGGCACCCAGTATTCGATCCGGCTTTTTCCGTCCTTATCTGCTTTTTCTCCGTATTTTGCAAAATCATACCGTGCATGGTCATTCAGCTGACTGGTCGATTGGGGAAACCACTCTTTATAGACGTAATCAGCAACCGGCTGCAGACTGTCTTCGCATTTAGCCGTGAAACTGAAGACAATATACTTGCATGCCGGCAGCTCTTTTGCCTCCATACCTGCAGGAATATTCTCTATATGATCAACTTCTGCAGCCGCCAGATAATCAAACGCCGGCTGTTTTTCATTTTCTAAATCCCATTTTGTATAGTCATTAAGCCCAATCAGAAAATCCATGTCATTCCTGTTTGAAATCAATTGCTTTTTAGCATGTAGTTTTCGCCAGCACTTTCCAATAGCCAGAAAACCAAAACGTGTGTTTTTCTTGAAACCTACTAATTTAATTCTGCCGCATTCTGCAGTTCTGATATCCATCATCATATCTCCTCTTAACCCTGACTGTCCGTCAGCCGTAAACTTTAACTGGTACGGATAAAATTCCCGCTTTTTACGAAACGCCTGCGGGCTGCATTTGAACAGAGACTTGAAGCCGGCCGTAAAGGACTGCTGTGTCTCATATCCAGCACAAAAAGCAATTTCCATGATCGGTTTGTCCGTGAAGATCAGTGATCTTGCCGCTTCGGTTAAACGCCTTCTCTGGATATAATGATGCAGCGTAAAGCCTACAATACTCACAAACATTCTGCTCAAATGGTATTTTGAATAATGCATCTTCCCAGAAATACTATCCAGGTTCAACGTTTCGTCCAGATGCTCCTCAATGTAATCTACCACTTCTTGAATTGTATCAATGTTATTTGTTTTCATTCTGACCTCCTGAACATATTGTACTGCTTTTTAGATCATCTATTTTCACATTTCTTGCTGTCATCACCCATTTAACATGAGATAAATAGTATAGCCCTTTCACCGCTTCCTGCCAGATATTAGCTTCTTGATATGAAGAATCTATACACTTATAATAATTACCATAACACAAAATGCTTCTAAACAAAAAGGCGGCGGCGTGGAGATTGCAGATCGGATGCTAAAAACCGAACTTGTATATCGTAAAATAAGTTACTGGCTCATAAGCTGAGATAAATTTTCGAGAGTGCTGCTCCACAAATGCAGGCGTAGCGGGCTACGCTTAGGCTTGGGGAGCAGTGCTATCGGAAATTCAGGTCGGCTTATGTGGCAGTTAATTATTTTACGATGTACTAGAAAAGAACAGGAAATAACAGCAAGTAAAATCAAGCAGTAATTCCTTTATTTTTTTATAATAACTATAGGGCGATTGAGATGAGGTGAACAATAATGTACGAATGGCAGAAACAAATACAAATCATCGTTGATGAAATTGACAACTGTATTAAAAATTATAATGATGAGGCGTTGACTCTATGCTGCCTTTCCCGCAGGCTGGGCTATTCCGAGTTTTATACAACCAGAAAGTTTAAAGAAATATCGGGCATGCAGTTTCGGGATTATCTGCGGAACAGAAAATTGGCCTTTGCATTAAAAGAGGTGCGTGACGGTGGAAAAAGCATTTTGGAAATTGCTTTTGATTATGGCTTTTCATCACATGAGGCCTTTACCAGGGCTTTCAAAAAAACATATGGCGTAACCCCAAGTGAGTACAGGAGGCATCCAAGACCTGTCGTTCTTCGTACAAAAATAAACCCTTTTGACCGTTACTTTTTTGGATATGGAGAGATAGGTATGATAAAAACTACAGATGACATTCACATTTATTTTGTAACCATCCCGGCACACAAGTTTTTGCACATTAAGAATTATGAGAGTAACGGGTATTGGGATTTTTGGGAAAAGCAAAGCCATATCCCGGGCCAGGACTGTGAAACAATCTGCGGCTTACTCGATAGTATTAAGGGCAAGTTGGATGACGACGGAGGGAGCGAAAGCAACAGCGGCAGCGGCCAGCTTATGGCATATATGAACGCCCCGGACGGCCGGCTCTGCGATTGGGGAATCCCGCGTACAGAATGTTACGGCGCGCGTCTTCCTGTCGATTACAAAGGAGAAATCCCGCCGCAAATGCTTCTGGCTGACGTTCCCGAGGCCGAGTATCTTGTTTTTGAGCACGGGCCATTCAATTACGAGCAGGAAAACCGCAGCGTAGAGGATAAGGTTGAAAAAGCAATGGCATCTTTTGATTTCACAGGCACTGGTTACTGCTATGACACTACCCCCGGCAGAATCATTTACTTTTACTTTAATCCTGAACGGTTCTGGAAATATGTCAGACCGGTGCGGAGTATCTCAAACAAGAAGGTATATTGAAACAACATGTATTATACCACCTGATAACAGTGCAACAACAGCACCTATAATAGTTCCTGTCCCGGCACCTATAATATGGTGCCGCGGATTTCTATATTCTTTATCCATATCTTCTGTTCCAGGTATTCTTGTTTTTTTGCTATGGCAGAAAAGTCCAATATCTAAAACCAGCAAATCGTAAATATTTACAACTAAAAATAGTATGAACACGTGTATAAATGCAGATGTGAATGTTTTTGCACCGGAAAAATACGCAACTACTGCAAGTATAATGGCAATCAAAAATATAAAAATTATTTTTATTGATAAATGTCTTTTTTCTATTTTATCTATAATCCCCTTATATTGCGGCAGACTTTCTACCCGCATTCTGATTTCTTTTGGATAGGACATAATTTGGTTGACAGGGTTTTTGTAAAGTGGGGGAAGTATCATAAATGAAAAGATCCCACATGCGAAAATACATTCTATTACGAATAACATAGCAATCCTCCTTTTGTATGCTTTACAAAGATAAAGCAACATGACACACTTGTGCATTGGTCTGTAGTCTAGTATAATACGGTCAGATGATCCGGACAATATATCCGATAAAAGTGATACATATTTTTAAAAATGTGCCATGGGTGAAACAGGAGAAGAAACATATGTACTTTAAAGAAAATAACCAAACGAAAAGAAGGATTATAGAATCTTTATATGAGTTGTTAGACAAAAAAAACTACCATGATATCACAATAACCAGGATTGTCGATAAAGCAGAGTTAGGAAGGAGAACCTTTTACAGATACTTTAATTCTAAGGATGAAGTGATAGAATACTCAACGAATTTGCTGATGAATGAATTTGCTGATACTATTGTACTGAACCATGCCGAAACACAGGAAGGCTGCCCAAAACAAATGAGCAGAATTATCAATGATATTATAAAATAAACAGGAGGATTTCAGCATGTCAGGAGATACCATAAAAACTGATTTGAAACCGAAGACATTTTTAATAGAGCATATTCCTGCAATACTCCTTGGAGAACCATCGGATAAAATTTATCTTTTTGTCGATGGCCAGGGCGGCAATAAAGAAGAAGCCATTGGCTTTGCGCTAGGCGGCATCCCATTCAGATGTGGAATACGCCCACCGAAATCTTATATGCCGGACAAGATAACCTCGTACAGCGTAAAACCGTGGATATCTTTGTCAAAAAGTTCAGCGCGGGGCTGACCGTTATGGAAAATGGTGAACACTGGTTCCATACAGCCGAACAGCTGGAAATTATGAACAGTTGGGAAAACCAGGTGCTGGATATCACCTCCTCTATGTGGTAAACTTAGTAAAACTCCGATTATTATCCCAAAAGGAGACGGGTATGTACGAAAGAATGCTTAACAAACAAATTGAACCAACCGTAGATGAAATGAAAGATTACTGCGGGGAAAATGCAGAACTTTTTACACTGCTTAATGAATGGTTATCAAGCTCCTTCCAGACAGTACAAAAAGTCACATTTCCTTATGGTAATGCATATGGCTGGGGAATTGCCCATAGAATAAAGCAGAAACTCATTTGTAACATATTTGCTGAAAATAATTCTTTTACGGTTATGGTCAGATTGTCAGATCCCCAATTCGCATCCCTCTATGAGAATATGCTACAGTATACACAGGAGTACATAGACAATAAGTATCTCTGCGGTGACGGCGGCTGGATACAATACCGCGTTACATGCCGCGGCCATTTTGATGATATACAGAAAATACTGTCTGTTAAATGTTCACATGAATGCTGTTAAATCAAAAAAAGAAAACCGCGCCTGTAGTTCACAATTTCGCTCTATCGTGATCTGCAGGCTGCGGTTTCAGTCATTTCTGGTAGATTATCTTTCTTATGGCATATACCGAAAGCGAAAAACGCAAGGCAAGTTCTTCTATAGACATGCCGCCGCGATATTGCTCAACAATAACCGCATTGCGTTTTGCAAGTTCTTTCCGATACCCGGACAACTCTCCCCACTTCTTATGCTGCTCGTCTTTTGCAGGAATATAAATATATCCTGCCTGCACATACTTCTGCAGTTCCTCGACTAAAGCATCCGGGAGAATTGTATTTGCATTCATATATTTCATACAGGCTCCCTCCTTGATCATGAAGTCCAAGCAGCAAAGCCAGCAGTATTAATTTAGCGACACGAAACTACTCTATGCAAATGTCGCTCCTGATTCTGGCTTTGCACAGAGTCCTGCATCATTTTTCCTATTCTTATTCTTACACACAATCATCACCACCTAAAGATAACACTATGCTGTCAGTATACCATTATTGTATTTGTTGTTCAATCCCCCTTAACTCTCTTAGCCAATTCGATCAGAAACATCCATAGGTTCAGCCTGACATATATAATATAGTATTTTATTTACATCCACAAATCATTATATTCAATCTATGGAGTAACCGTGTTTTTAGGGTGTGTTGACCTTCATTCTACATAGAATGGAGGTGATGTCTATGAAACATTTCGATTTTAAAGACCTTATGGCTTTTGGAATGTTTATTCTGGCGTTACTGACATTCATTTATTTGATTTGTCGCTAGCTTAACATAGAAAAACCACCCCTAAACTTGACCGGTAGCAGGGTGGTATTTCTACTTTCTATCAAAGGTCAACCCACCTTGTGGGCGGTTGCTCCTCTTATATTTGTACTATAACATATTGTAAGAGACATTTCAAGAATGTAAAACTTGATTTATAAGTCTTAGATTTTATGTTTTTTAATATAATGTGACACATGGTTTTTATAATGAATAAATGCCGGATAACAATTTTTCCATTCCTCATTCAGAGTCATTTTCCGCCGGGTCCCGCCCATGCACATGCAAAAGCCTCTCTGCATTCTCTATGCGCTCCTTGGAGGGCGCTTCCACCCCCTCCAAAGGATATATAAGCCCCAGTTCTTTCCATTTGAATACCCCCAGCGTATGGTAGGGAAGCACCTCAACCTTCTCCACATTCTCCAATGTCCCGATAAATGCATCCAGCTTATGAAGGTACTCATCATTATCACTTTTTCCCGGCACAAGCACATGCCTGATCCAGACCGGTTTCCCCATCTCTGAAAGACAGACCGCCAGGTCCAGAATATTCCGGTTCGTGCATCCGGTCAGAATCTCATGCTGCTGTTCATCAATGTGTTTGATATCCAGCAATACCAGATCGGTATACTTCATCAGTTCCTGAAATCTGCCGAAGAAAGGTTCTTCTCTGGTAAATGGATTTCCACTTGTGTCCAAAGTCGTATGGATCCCGGCTGCTTTTGCCTTTTGAAACAGTTCTGTCAGAAACTTGATCTGGAGAAGCGGCTCTCCGCCGCTTACGGTAATACCGCCCTTACTCCCCCAGTAGGAGCGGTATTTTAAAGCCTGCCCAAGCAGTTCGTCAGCGGTATACTGTGTCCCCGACTGCATGTTCCACGTATCCGGATTGTGGCAGAACTGGCAGCGCATAGCGCAGCCGCTCATAAAAATAATATATCTGACGCCGGGTCCGTCTACAGAACCAAAGCTTTCAAGAGAATGGATATATCCTTTCAGATTGTTCTGCTCTGTCATCGTATTCACCTCAAAATAAAACTTTCTATATAATTTATAACTGAATTAATCCGTAAACAAACCAACCCGTAAAACGGTATGCCGTCAAGCCGGTGCAACCCATTTACATATTTGCGTGGCATGTTCTGGAGATTACGTCCATCTGCTGTTCACGTGTCAGGTCGATAAACTTAACCGCATATCCGGACACGCGGATTGTGAAGTTTGCATATTCCTCTTTTTCCGGATGTTCCATCGCATCGATCAGCTTTTCTCTGCCAAACACATTGACATTCAGGTGATGTGCCCCCTGTTCAAAATATCCGTCCAGCACACGGGTAAGATTCTCAATACGCTCCGCCTCGTCATTCCCCAGAGCTCCGGGATTGATTGTCTGCGTATTAGAGATTCCGTCCAGCGCCTCCTCATAAGGAAGTTTTGCAACGGAGTTCAGGGATGCCAGCAGACCGTTTTTCTCTGCGCCATAGGAAGGATTTGCGCCCGGTGCAAGCGGCTCTCCCGCCTTTCTTCCGTCAGGCATGGAGCCCGTCGCTTTTCCGTAAACCACATTGGATGTAATTGTGAGGATAGAGGTTGTCGGCTCCGAGTTTCTGTATATATGGCATTTTTTCAGCTTGCCCATGAATGTCTTAAGCAGCCAGATCGCAATATCGTCCGCCCGGTCGTCGTCATTTCCGTATCTTGGGAAATCGCCCTCTGTCTCGTAATCCACAACCATTCCCGTCTCGTCACGGATGACTTTGACCTTCGCATATTTTATTGCGCTTAAGGAGTCAACTACATGTGAGAATCCTGCAATTCCTGTTGCAAATGTTCTTCTTACATCGGTATCAATCAGCGCCATCTCCGCCGCCTCATAATAATACTTATCGTGCATGTAATGGATCATATTCAGGGTGTCCACGTATAACTTTGACAGCCAGTCCATCATCTTGTCATACTTATCCAGGACATCCTCATACTCCAGATATTCTGTAGTCACCGGCTTGTATGCAGGAGCTACCTGTTCTCTGGTCTTTACATCCACACCACCGTTGATTGCATACAGCAGGCATTTGGCAAGATTCGCGCGGGCGCCGAAAAACTGGATTTCTTTCCCTGTCTGAGTTGCCGATACACAGCAGCATATGGAATAATCATCTCCCCATACCGGGCGCATTACATCGTCGTTCTCATACTGGATGGAGCTTGTCTTGATAGAAATGTAAGATACATAGTTCTTAAACGCCTCCGGCAGACGGGAAGAATACAATACCGTCAGATTCGGCTCCGGCGACGGCCCCATGTTCTCCAGGGTGTGCAGGAAACGATAATCATTCCTGGTCACCATAGATCTGCCGTCCTGCCCCAGCCCTGCCACTTCCAGCGTTGCCCATACCGGGTCACCGGAGAACAGTTCATTATAAGAGGGAACCCTGGCAAACTTAACCATCCTGAACTTCATCACCATATGATCGATCAGTTCCTGTGCCTGTGCCTCTGTCAGAATGCCGTTTTCCATATCTCTCTGGATATAAATATCCAGGAAAGTAGAGATTCTCCCAACGCTCATCGCGGCGCCGTTCTGCGTCTTGATTGCCGCAAGATAGCCAAAGTACAGCCACTGCACTGCTTCCTTCGCATCCTTTGCCGGCTTGGATATGTCAAACCCATAGACAGCCGCCATCTCCTTCATGTCTTTGAGCGCCTTTAACTGATCCGCAACTTCTTCTCTCAGACGAAAATCGGTTCCCTTCATTCCGTGTCTCTCGGTTTCGTTAAAGTCCACCATTTTTTGTTCAATCAGGTGGTCAATTCCGTAAAGAGCTACACGGCGGTAATCGCCCACTATACGCCCTCTGCCATATGTATCCGGAAGTCCTGTGATGATCTTATTATGGCGCGCCTTTTTCATCTCCGGGGTATAGATATCAAAAATCCCCTGGTTATGTGTTTTATGGTATTTGGTGAAAATCTCATGCAGCTTCTCACTCGGCTGATACCCGTAAGTCGTACATGCCTGCTCCGCCATCTTGATACCGCCAAAAGGCATAAATGCTCTCTTAAGCGGCTTATCTGTCTGGAGTCCGACTACCGTCTCCAGTTCCTTCATCTCTTCATCAATGTATCCCGGGCCATAAGCCGTCAGGCCGGAAACAACCTCTGTCTCCATATCCAGTACGCCGCCCTTCGCCCGTTCCTCACGCTGCAGCTCCTGCAGCCTGCCCCAGAGTTTATTTGTTGCTTCTGTAGGTCCTTCCAGAAAGCTCTCATCGCCGTCATAAGGAGTATAATTGTTTTGAATAAAATCCCTGACATTGATGTCATCTCTCCACAGTCTTCCCTTAAATCCTTCCCACTGATCGTAATGAGCCATATTATAAAATCCTCCTTTGATGTATCAGGTTATCTTTTAGTTCCCGCCCAGTATATCATTTCGTTAAATAAAAGACAAGAGGATAAATGATAATAGTTTTCATTATAGGCCTTGTATCTAATTTTATACAATATATAGTGTTTTCTTCTCCGCTTATGTGTATCAGTAGTGCATGACAACAGGAGTCCCGTTCGATATCATGCTGTATAATGTCGCCGCGCCGTCCAACGGCATATTAATACATCCGTGGGAACCAATGCTCCAGTACAGATCTCCCCCGAAAGCGGGCTGCCATGTGGCATCATGGAATCCGACACCGCCGTAAGTCACCTGCATCCAGTAGTCCACCCATGTCCGGTACTCCGGCTCTCCCGTCTCAGGCACAATATTTCCCACAAGGGTAGTGCCTGGGATCATCATAAGGATGTCATATACCCCCGCCGGTGTGGAGTGTTCATAAGGCTTGCCGGTTACCACAGCCGTCTCAAAGGCCACATTCCCATCAACAATATACCACATATACTGCGCACTCAGATCCACCTCAATAAATGTTTTGCCCCAGTCCTGCTGCTCATGGCTTGCCGCCCGCTGCTCATATACCGGCTCTTTGGTTGCCTGCTCACCTGCTTTAATACTGGCGATCAGAGCATCCGCCTCAGCCGCCTCATTGATTGCCCAGCCGTAGGTGCCGCCGCTTACTTCCGTCGCTTTTCCCCAGGGCGTGGTCAGCGGACGAGTCCCATAAAGAGTTTCGTATTTTGCGGCGAATTGATTCATATACTCTCTGACCTTGTCTTCGTGGAAAGTAACATTCATGCTCTCATCCCAGGACAGCCAAGTAGAAATCAGCGCCTTGTCCACCACTTCTTTATGCGGCGCCATATCGTAAGTGATGCTTGTCCCGCAGTACTTGTTCAAGGTATCGCAGGCAGCCGCCACCTCTTTTGAATCCGCAGTATACTTCGGCTTCAGATAACAGTCTTCTTTCTCCAGGCTGAATTCCTCTTCCAGCCCCTGCACTGCCTGTATCAGCTTTTCCTTCATCGGCTCCTGATCGACTTTTGTCCCCAGCACCTCCGGCTTTACAACAAACTTATCCCCATCAAACTCCGGCTTAGCGCTCTCCGGATCGCTCTTTTCTTCATTCTGGAAACATTGCAGCGCCTGAATCTTTTCCTCCAGCTGTTTTTGGTCATAATCAAAACCCAGAGACAGCTTCACCTTATGATCCTTCCAAAACATCGAAGGCCAAAGAAACGCCCCCTGCTCCTTCAGCGCTTTATCCAGCTCTTTGCTCTTCTTATACTTCATTGATATCGATGATCCGCTGATCTCCTCACTGCCGCCTTCTATCGGAGTAACTTTCAGCGCATACCCATCAATCTGCCCTGCAAAATACCGCTCGGCCTCATCTGCCGTTTTCATGGAAAAATCCACACCATTGATCCTGGTATTATGAAAGAAATGATTCATGAAATAAATAGATATGCCACAGTAAATACAGATCAAAATGCCAGCTGCTATCCCCCCTGCCAGTAACACCTTCTTCTTGCCGCTCATCTTATGTGCCCTCCTCTATAGTAATACAGTATTATCATTACATTAAATAGACGGATTTTCAAGGCAAAAGGCTGCAAATTTTCAGTATTTTTTCTAATTGCTTTAATATGTGAATCGTTTTAAAATAAAAATATGTGTGTAATTTATTTTAAACATCATAAAACCATTACTAAAACCGCACATATATTGCATAGTATGCGATGTATTATTATCAGAATAAATAACATTTGAAAGGTAGTATTTAAACATGAAAATTAGAAAGGCAAGGCTGGCAGATCTGGAAATTCTGCTGAAAATGTATGAAAGCGCAAGAATGTTTATGACAAGCCACGGAAATCCCACACAATGGGGCAGCACCTATCCGCCGAAAGCACTGCTGGCTCAGGATATTGAGGATGGAAACAGTTATGTCTGCGAAGAACACGGCAATATCATAGCTGCATTCTATTATAAGGAGGGCCGTGATGATACTTATACTAAAATATATAACGGTCAGTGGCTGGATGAATCCCCCTATGGGGTTGTACACAGGATTACCTCAGACGGCACCATCCGCGGAGCTGCATCCTTCTGCCTGAACTGGGCACTGGAGCAGTGCAGGAATCTCCGTATTGATACACACAGAGATAATGTGGTCATGCAGCATATGCTCGATAAAAATGGGTTTCAGTACTGCGGGATCATCTATCTGGAGGATGGAAGTGAGCGGCTGGGATATCAGAAACGAATGTAGGGGATGCCTGCCGTGGGACGGAGCGGGGACAGACGGACAGATATATGTTTCCGTCTGTCCCCGCTCCGTTCCACGGCAGGCTGGTTCATCCAAACGGTGGGGAAGACCTCCCACTCGGATGGTAACGTAAATTGTAACAGTTCAGGCTTGTCTGAATTGTTACCGTAAGAGGAATCTGGGTGTGAGAAAGTTTTGGTACGGGATTGACTTTATTGGAGAATCAGTGCATAATATGATTGTTAATAAAATAACATACTGATTGATTTAGGAGGAATTACAAATGGCAAATATTTTAATTAGTCCGGGCAAATACGTACAGGGTGCTAACGAGATGGCAAGGCTCTGTGATTATGCGAAGGTGTATGGGAAGAAGGCTTTGATTCTTATTACAGAATCTGGTTATAAGCGGATCGGCAATATTGTTGATGGAAGCTTTGCCGGTCAGGATTTTGAAATCGTATATGATTATTTTAATGGTGAATGCAGCAAGAATGAAATTAATCGTCTTACTGAGATTTTGAAGAAGGAAAACTGTGATCTTGTGATTGGGATCGGGGGCGGAAAGATTCTGGATACGGCTAAAGCAGTGGCTTATTATGGACATACGCCGGTTCTGGTGTGCCCTACCATTGCATCTACGGACGCTCCTTGCAGCGCTCTTTCTGTGATCTACACGGATGAAGGCGTATTTGAGGAGTATTTATTCCTTCCGGCTAATCCGAATATGGTCTTGATGGATACGGACATTATTTCAAAATCACCGGTACGTTTAACCGTATCCGGCATGGGGGATGCCCTTGCCACATATTTTGAGGCAAGAGCGGTACAGACAAAAGGCGCCGCTACCTGTGCAGGCGGAAAAGTGACCTCAGCAGCTATGGCCCTGGCAAAATTATGCTTTGATACATTAATGGAAGAAGGCGTAAAAGCAAAACTTGCACTGGAAGCAGGAGCATGCACCGCAGCTGTAGAAAAAGTAATAGAAGCCAACACCCTGCTGAGCGGAATCGGCTTTGAAAGCGGCGGACTCGCAGGAGCACATGCCATCCACAACGGCCTGACAGTTCTGGAAGACTGCCACCACATGTACCACGGCGAAAAAGTAGCATTCGGGACAATCACCCAGTTGGTACTCGAAAACATCCCCGCAGAAGAACTCCAGGAAATCATCGACTTCTGCATCGAACTGGGCCTGCCCGTAACATTAAAAGAACTGGGAATCAAAGAAGTAACCGAAGAAAAACTCATGGCCGTTGCCACCGCAGCATGCGCAGAAAATGACACCCTGCATAACCTGCCGTTCGAAGTCACCCCAGAAACCGTATGCGCAGCAATCAAAGCCGCCGATGCATACGGCAGATACTTCCTGGGAGAAGCTTAAGAAAAACTTTGGATTCAATAAGAGACATTCGCTGCACAATCATCAAGATTGTGCAGTGAATGTCTCTGGTGTCTCAAAATCCGGCAGGGTTTCCATTTAGCCGTTCTTTACAAGTGATCTGCTTCCAAAAAGGGGCATCCCCATTTTCTCCGCACCACGGCAGGTGAACCTCTCAGGACAGGCGCCCCCGCCGCAAAAAACTATCTCACCGCATCCCCTTATAGATTTTTTCCGATGTAATAGGCATTTCCCGCACTATCACTCCCACTGCATTCTGAACTGCGTTTGCGATTGCCGGGGGCGGCGTATTGATGACGATTTCTCCTATGGATTTTGCACCGAAGGGGCCTGTCGGCTCGTAACTGCTCTCAAACTCCACCCGGATCTCTCCTACATCCAGCCGGCTCGGGATTTTATACTGCATAAAAGAATTGCTGTAATTTTTTCCCTTTTCGCTGTATACGATATCCTCGTACAGGGCCATGCCTATCCCCTGGGCTATTCCGCCCTCCGCCTGGATTCTGGCCAGATTCGGATTGACTACGGTTCCACAATCTACGACTGCAGCATAATCAACCAGCTCCAGCTCTCCCGTCTCTTTATCGATCTCTACCTCTGCCATGCCCACCATAAACGGCGGTGGTGATACCGGTGAGGTAAATGCCTCGCTGGCATAGAGTGCTTCTTCATTGTTGCACATAACCCGATTGCCGATGTCAGCCCTTGATATGCTCCTTCCGGTTTTCAGATCCAGAACTCGTTCCCCATCAAATTCCACATCTTCCACAGAGCATCCAAGATATGACGCCCCTCTGACACAGATTTTCTCTCTAAGTGTCTCACAGGTCTTTACAACAGCCATACCTGTCACATAGGTGGTGCTGGACGCATAGGAACCGCAGTCATAAGGGGATACATCGGTATCTACTCCATGCACAATGATTTCTTCTATCTCACACTCCAGACATTCGGCTGCCATCTGGGCTAATATGGTGTCGCATCCGGTTCCCATGTCTGTCGCCCCGATCATAAGGCTGTAAAAGCCATCGTCATTCACCTTGATTCCCACCGATGCAGTGTCCACCGCTGAGATGCCGGATCCCTGCATAGCCATTGCAACTCCAACGCCCCGGACTTTCCCATTGCCCATATCACGGCATGGGTATTTGTGATCCCAGTCTATCATCTCCTTTGCCCGTTTCAGACAGCGGTCCAGTGCACAGCTATTGGCAGTCTCACCATAATATGCAGGCATTAGCTGCCCCTCTTTTACCATATTAAGTTCACGGATTTTGACCGGATCCATGCCCAGCTCTGCCGCAAGTTCATTGACAGCGGACTCAACTGCAAAAATCCCCTGAGTAGCGCCATATCCCCGGTAAGCCCCTGCGGACATGACATTCGTATAGACCACGTCATACACAAAACGAAAGGCCTCTGCCTTTCCATACAAAGGGATAGACTTATGGCCGGAAAGCCCCACCGTAGTCGGACCGTGCTCTCCAAAAGCACCTGTATTCGAGAGTGTGTAGACATCAATCCCTTTGATCATTCCATTCTTATCCGCCCCGACACGGACATGGACTTCCATCTCATGCCGTGGTGAGGATGCGATGAAGGACTCTTCTCTCGTATAAATAAGCTTAGCTGGTTTTCCGGTTTTCCAGGTCACCAGCGCCGGGTAGACCTCGGTCACCACCGTCTGCTTTGCCCCGAAGCCTCCGCCGATTCTCGGCTTAATGACACGTATTTTTGACTTCGGTACGTCCAGGGCCGTGGCCAGAATTCTACGCACATGAAATGGAACCTGGGTAGAAGTAAGAACATTAAGCCTGCCATAGGTATCCAGATACGTACAGGTTCTGAAAGTCTCCATCATTGCCTGCTGGTTTGCCTTCGTATGATAGGTTCTGTCAATTACATATTCACAGTCTGCCAGCACTGCCTCAATATCCCCCTGGAAATCTGCCTCATGGGCGCATAGATTTCTCTGATTGTCCGCCCCTACAGGACAGAGGCTCTTCCAATTCTCCTCTGGATGTACAAGGATGGGATTATCCTTTGCTTTTCTGAAATCAAGTACAGGTTCCAGCACTTCGTATTTCACCTTGATCAGTTTCATAGCTTTGCTGACTGCTTCTTTGGTTTTCCCGGCTATTATGGCGACCGCATCGCCCACGAACCGGACGCGCTGATCCAAAATCAACCTGTCATAAGGGCTTGGCTCCGGATAAGTCTGCCCCGCCATTGTAAAACGTTTATCCGGGCAGTCTTTGTAAGTCAGTATACACTCAATTCCCGGTACTGCCGCTGCCCGTGTCAGATTGATGTCCTTGATCAGTGCATGTGCATGGGGACTTCTCAACACCTTTACAATCAAACAGTCCCCAGGCGCCAGATCGTCCGTGTATACGCCTTTCCCGGTCACGAGTGCCTGTGAATCAACTTTTGGTACGGACTGGTTTACAACTCTCATAAGCGCACCTCCTCTTTTTTCCACTGTAAATACTTCTTTATGGCACGCAGCTGTCCCATATAACCGGTGCATCGGCACAGATTTCCTGACAGGTATTCTTTGATTTCTTCCGTGCCCGGATCTTCCAGTTCACGCACCATAGCAAGCACGTTCATAATAAACCCAGGTGAACAGAATCCGCACTGTTCAGCACCTTCATTTGCAAGAAATATTCCAAACTCCTCGGCTTCTTCTTTTACCCCTTCCAGTGTTGTCACTTCCTGTCCTTCGACACTTGCCGCCAGAATGGAGCAGGACAGGAGGGATTTTCCATCGATCCACACCGTACAGAGACCGCAGTTTGTTGTCTCACAGCCGCATTTGACACTGTGGCATCCAAGTTCTCTCAGCACATCCAGAAGAATGGTATCGCCTGCCGCTTCCACACATGCCTGTTTTCCGTTTAATATGAATTTTACTTCCATCTATCTGCCCTCCTGTGTACGGTCTGCCAAAATGGAACGCATGGCCCGCAGGATCAGGACTTCTGCCAGATGATGCCGGTATTCGGCGCTCCCGCGCATATTAGTTCCGTAAACAAAGCCCGCAGCAGCCTCTTTTGCGCACTCGGCCAGTTTCTCTTCTGTAATATTGTCCGGGATTTCCCACTCTTTCTCCAGCACCGCCGCCTTCATTGGCCTGGCCCCCACTGAAAAATACCAGGTTTCTTTCCCATGCACCGGTCCGGTAACCACCGCACAGGAAAGCACGGGAAAGTCTGTTTTTGTCCTGCGGACAGAGGAATAGCGGAGCTTTCGGTCGCTCTTCCTTATGATAATAGAGACAAGGATATCCTTATCCCGCTTTTTATTTACAAATTCGGACAAACGGATCGTTCCCCCGTCATACAGCTCTACGAATGTATCCAGAGCCAGCAGGCAGGTCAGCACATCCGAAAAGCCGAATCTCCCATAAATACTTCCACCCACGGTTGCCTGATTCCGGAACTGTACTCCTACTATGTGGCGTACGGACTCAGCAACCGCATCTCCATACATATCCCTTAACCCCTCGTGAAGCTCCAGCTGCCGCAGGGTACACATGGCGCCAATACGGAATACATGGTCTGTCTCCTCAATCTGATCCAGCCCCAGGCCCGATATATCTATAATTGTCTGTACCTTTGCATTTCCCAGACGCATCCACATCATGCCGCCCATGATGCGCGCATTTCTGGCCTGGTTCAGCTCATAGGCCTCTTCCAGTGTTTTTGCTTTTACATAATGATTAATCGTAAGCAAAACCTTTCTCCTTTCAATCCCCGTTCTCTGCTCTGCGCGAAAAAAAGGTGCAAATGCTAGCTGTCATTTACACCTCGTACTTATCCATATTATCATATCACGCTGATTTTGTCAAAATATCTGTGCTATAGTCAACGGACTTTAGGATCGTTGACGGATGAGGACGCTTCATGACAGGGAGGCCGGGGAAGCCCCCCATTCCCCGGCTGGGAACTCATACCGAAACAACGGATCTGGACTGGCTATGCGTATCTTACATCTTGCTTAACTGAATTTAACTATTCGACAAATTGAATTTTTCTATAATTTAACATAAAAAACAAAAACAACTTTTCAACAACTGCAAAATATCCATACCTATATATAAACAATCAGCGCAGCCAGTCCACATCCGCAGCTCCGGTCCGGAATCCCAAACGAGTAATCCACTTACCGACAGGATGAACCTAGCTTACCAGGAGCCGTGACGGGCTGAGAAAAGCACCTGTCCTGTTGGAAATGCTATCAGCGAGTCTAGCAGCAGTTAGAGGGAATCCGCAAAATCAGCCTGAAAAAAGCTGCTTCCGAAGCAGCTTTTTAGAACACCTGAGCCGCTTAATCACCAGATTAAGCGGTGAATGTGTTCGGTTCAGGCTGATTTTGCGGATTCCCTCTTACTGTTGCTTGACGCAGCGGCTGCATTTCCAACAGGACAGGTGCTTTTCTCAGCCCGTCACGGCTCCTGGTAAGCGTCCCCCCTTTCTACACCTCCCCCCCATTACTCTCAATGACTCTTTTATACCACTTGAATGATTTTTTCTTTTTTCTTTCCAGTGTTCCGTTCCCCTTATTATCCTTATCCACATAGATAAATCCATACCGTTTTTTCATTTCCCCGGTTGTGAAGGATACGCAGTCTATACATCCCCATGGTGTGTAACCGATTAATTCCACGCCATCGAGGAGCACAGCTTTTTTCATTTCACTGATATGTTCTCTCAGATAGGATATTCTGTAATCATCATCTATCGTACCATCCGGGTTCACCTCATCTACGGCGCCAAAACCATTTTCTACTATGAATAATGGCTTTTGGTATCTCTCATAAAGCAGATTCAGAGCATACCGCAGGCCTACCGGATCAATCTGCCAGCCCCAGTCACTCTTTTTTACGAAGGGGTTGCTGACACTTCCCGGAAAGCCATCCAGCCCGTTTCCTTCTCTGACCACATCTGCTTTGACCACATTGGTCATATAATAGCTTAAGCCTACATAGTCAACCGTGCCTTCCTTTAGTACCACTGCATCTTCCGGATCCATTTTAATCGTAAAACCTTTTCTCTCCCATTCTCTGTAGATATAGGAAGGATATTCCCCGCGTACATGGACATCGCCAAACAGATAGCGGTCATGCATAGCCTCTACGGAGTACATCATATCGTCCGGGTGACAGGAATATGGGTAAATCGGTACACAGGCTATCATGCATCCGATCTGGAAATCCGGATTGATTTCATGTCCTTTCTTAACTACAAGTGCACTGGCCACCAGTTCGTGGTGCACCACCTGGTACATGCATTCCTCGGGATTCTCCTCTTTTGTGAATACCACGCCGGAGCATGTGTAACCGAAGAGAGGGTACTTATAATTCTTCTGGTTATTGATCTCGTTAAAAGTCATCCAGTATTTAACCTTATCTTTATACCGCTCCATAACAGTAACTGCATATTTTACAAAAAAATCTATGAGTTTACGATTTTTCCATCCCCCATACTTTTTTACGAGATGATACGGCATTTCAAAATGTGATAGGGTCACGACTGGCTCTATTTTGTTTTTCAGCAATTCATCAAAAAGGTCGTCATAGAATTGCAGTCCTGCCTCATTCGGAGTTTCTTCATTACCCAAAGGGAAAATCCTGGTCCAGGCTATTGATGTGCGGAAGCACTTGAATCCCATTTCGGCAAACAGTTTGATGTCTTCTTTATAGCGATGATAAAAGTCCACTGCCTCATGGTTAGGGTAGTAGCAGTCACGCTGGATACCGTCTGTGATTCTTCTGTCCACACCGTGCGCCCCTCCGGTCAGGACATCTACAATGCTGACTCCTTTACCGCCTTCATTCCATCCGCCCTCTACCTGGTGGGCGGCTACCGCGCCGCCCCAAAGAAAATTATCCGGCAATCTATCCATTTGTATGCTCCTTTCCTTCCACGTACATAACCGTTTCCATTACTTCTACATACTGATTTGTCCGGACATTCAGCTTCGCCACCTGTTCCATATCAGTTATGATATAGATTACGGTTGGATCGTAGCCCTCTTTTTGAATCAGCTCCGGATCGAAATCGATCAGAAGATCCCCTTTTTTCACTCTATCCCCCTGCTCCACATGGGCATGAAAACCTTTGCCCTCCAGCTGTACGGTGTCGATTCCGATGTGGATCAGGATTTCTCTGCCTTCCTCTGTAACAAGCCCCACGGCATGACCGGTCGGGAATACGGCTTCGGCAGTTCCGTCAAGAGGGGCATATATTTTTCCCTCCAAAGGTATGATACCAAGTCCGTCCCCCATTGCAGCGGAAGCAAATGCTTCGTCATTTACCTGTGAAAGCGGGATTGTTTTTCCCTTTACGGGGCTTCCCATCTCAATCCCGAAGCCCTGGATTCCGCTTTCTGTTAGTTTCGGAGCGCCGTCTTTCTCTTTCTGTTCCTCATTTGAGAAAGCAGTCAATTTTGTATCATTTGTTTCAATTGCAGCTTCATTTTCCGGAACATCCTCATCGAAACCAACGATGTAAGTCAGCACGATGGCCAGAACAAATGATACAATTATGGAAATAAGAAGTCCTGTAAACTGTGACATATGACCCGCTTTGAAATAGGCCGGCAGGGTTGCGATCCCCGGCATGTTGTATCCCCATGATACGGCATTGAAAGCCCCGGCGATACCGCCGCCGACTGCACCAGCCACGCATCCGCAGATCATTGGTTTCTTAAGCCGCAGGTTAACGCCGTAAATGGCAGGCTCCGTGATACCGAAAAGACCGGTAACTGCTGCTGAAAGTGATACCCCTTTCATGTCTTTGTCTTTTGTCTTTAGGAATACGCCCAGTGCGGCTCCTGCCTGGGAGAATACAGCTGAGGCCTGAAGCCCGGTAAATGTATCATATCCCAGGTTTGCATAGTTTCCGACAGTAACCGGCGTAATGCCCCAGTGTACACCGAAGATAACCAGAACTTCCCACAGACCGCCCACGATTACACCTGCCACAATCGGGCTCAAACCATAGAGGTAATTGTAAGCCCCTCCAATCGCGCCTCCAATCGTATTTCCGATAGGCCCGAATGCAAGCAGTGTCAGAGGTACCATAATCACGATCGTAAACATCGGCGAAAACAGGTTTCTCACTACAATCGGCAGGTATTTGTCAAAAAACTTCTGTACATAGGAGGCAATCCAAATGGAAAGAATGATCGGGATAACAGAAGATGTGTAGCTTAAAAGCTGCACCTTAATACCCAAGAAGTAAACATCCTGTCCGGCATTTACCATATTCATGTAGTCCGGGCTTACAAGCGCACAGGCTATTACGACCGCCACAAACGTGTTTACCCCGAATTTTTTTGATGCGGTAACTGCAATCAGGACCGGCAGGAAGGTAAATGCCGTCCAGGAAATGAAATTCAGGATCTGGTAGGTTCCCCCCGTTGTGTCAATGGCATTCAGCGCCACAAATATCCCCAGGATTCCCTGTAGAATACCGCATGCTGCAAGGGTGTACAAAAACGGTGCGAAGATACTGGATATGATGTCGATAATTCTGCTGAAAACTCCGCCCTTTTTCCCGGTATCTTTTGACTGTTTCTCATTGATAGATACCAGTTTCAGTACCTCTTCGTATGCATCTTTTACGTGGTTTCCGATGACCACCTGAAACTGGCCGCCTGCCCGTACCGTGGTTATTACCCCCGGAATCTTAGATACTTTTGCTGCATCCACAATTGTTTCATCTTTTAATATAAAACGGAGTCTTGTCGCACAGTGTGCAACATTTGTTATATTTCCGTCACCGCCAAGTTCCTGTACCAGTTCCCTGGCCGTTTTCCCATAATCAATAGCCATTTCAGCTACCCCTTTCTTCTCAATTTCGCACCGGCTGCTCTGTAATTTTCATTATACATAATTGCTTTCAAATTCATAGTATTTCACATTCTTTAGAAATTTATATGCCTGGAAGAAATTTGTTTCAGAGAAAAAACAAGGTGTTTCCTGCCGGCATGTATTAGAAATGCCAGGGCGCTTTCCTATTCAATATAATAAGAAGGCAGCTATGAAAGCCGCCTTCCTATTGTTTCTATCAAATACAGCACCGGAACCTGCGTAGTGATATTATATTCTTCTTTAATCTTGCGCTCGGACACATAATAAGCCAGGGGACAATCCGCCATTTTAGCCAGTGTGCACCCCGCCCCGTTTGTGATACTCACAAGCCTGCAGTGATGTTCCTTGAATCTGCCTGCCAGCTTCACAATCTCCTGGGTCTCCCCCGATTCGGACAAGGCAATCACCACAGTGTCCTTCAAGTCCTCCCGTACAGGATAATAGGGATCTTCAATATACTGGCTGTACTTTCCCAGGTTCGAAAAATACCGGGCGCCGTATTTCCCCAATATACCGGATGTCCCGATCCCGATAAAAATCAGCTGCCCCGCATCCTGAATCACCTGAACCGCCCTGGAAATACGCTCCTCATATTCCGTAGATGTAACCATATGGAAAAAATGAATCACTTCATCAATATTATCATCAGAAGTCAGTTTTCTTTTGTTCTCTTTTTCTTTTTTGAGGAACATTTTAAACTGCACACGGAATTCCGAATAACCGTCGCATCCAGCTTTCTTGCAAAACCGTACCACCGTGGATGTCGAAACATGCACGGCCTGTGACAGCTCCCGGATCGTCATATACTGTACCTCTTCCTTGTGCTCCATGATGTAGCTGTAAACAAGCATTTCCAAATCATTCAACGATTGCAGAACCTCGTAACTAAACATGCTTCACCTCACTGATGTATCATGAATTTATTATATCAATGCAGTACCTGTGCGTCAATAACTTCAGCGCTGCTCAAAGGGGTCTGACCCCTTTGAACTACTCGTCACAATTTAGTGTCTTTTGTACGTATTTTCTTTCCATATCATGTCTTGTCTTCCGTGTTTCAACACTGTCAAATATGATGGAAAAATCGTAATCTTCCGGATACAACTGGTCTGCAGGAACGTGCAGCCGTATTCTTTTGTGGTTGATCCATATTTTTTTATCCGGCATCTGTACACGGAGTACTCCCTTTTCATTCGCAGTCTGGCAGACGATTCCTATTGTTTTATCCGGCATGACCATCACGCTGTCTCCCAGCTGGTATTTTGCTGCCTTCTCCTGCATTACAACTTTTTTCTTTTTCTGTATCTTTGGATAAGAATGTCTTTTTAGTTCCTGGTTGTCCGTCTCTGTCTGAAAGTCCTGCTCTGCCTCCTCTCCGTAGGCAGCTTTGGCTGCGGTTCGGAGCATATTACCCGGCATCCCCAGTTTACCTGCAATATAGAAAGCGCAGCTCTCTCCTGCTTTTCCGATGACCAGCTGATATAACGGACGCAGGCTCTCTTTGTCAAAGGTCATTCTCGCATTCACGATTCCCTCTTCCCGTTTGGCATACTCTTTTACCTCCGGATAATGTGTGGTGACCAGAAACAGCGCCCCGCTCTTTTTCAGTTCCTCCAGAATGGCGATGGCAATTCCCATCCCCTCTGCCGGATCTGTGCCGGAACCCAGTTCGTCCATGATAACCAGGCTTTCGCGGCTCACTGTTTTTAGTATATCCAATACATTTGTAATATGTGCGGAAAATGTGGACAGGTTCTCAGACAAATTCTGTCCATCCCCGATATCACATAACACCGCATTATTCATGCATATTTCTGCATGATCACATGCGACATGCATTCCGCACTGCGCCATCATGCAATTAAGCGCTACAGTCTTGATTGCCACTGTCTTTCCTCCGGTATTGGGGCCGGTAATAATAACACCGTTTATACCATTCCCTATTTCAAAGTTCAAAGGTACATTGACTTTTCTGTCCATCAGAGGATGTCTTGCGTCCTTCAGCTTGATATAGCGTTCCGTATTGATTTCCGGCTGGGTCCCACCGTTTTCCAGGCTCAGCTTTGCTTTTGCGAAAATAAAATCCAGCTTTTCAACTGTCCTGTTGTTTTTCTTTATAATCTCTTCCTTATCGGACAGCAGCCCCGACAATGTGTACAGAATCCTGATCACCTCATTTTCCTCGTCAATCCTGAGTTCCTGCAGTTCATCGTAGAGCGCGGCAACTGCAGCCGGTTCCACAAATAAGGTGCTTCCTGTAGCGGATTTGTCAATCACTGCACCTGCAATCTTAAATCGGTATTCTTTCTTGACCGGTATACACAGATGTCCGTTTTTTACTGTGCTGAAACTATCAGACATATAGGATTTGTTTGCCCGCAGTGCGGCTTCTGCCTTCTGGTGCATTTTATCGTCTGTCCTGTCAATTGTCTCCCTGAGCGACTTTAAAGCCTTAGAGGCATAGTCGTCTACTTCACCATTTCGTATCTTTTGATTCAATTCTTCACAGATCTCATCCAGTGAGTCCAGATTTTCTTCATAATAAGCCAGGCTCAGTTCATACTGCTTCCCTCTCTCAAGATAGGACTTCAGCCTTCTTACAGATGTAAGAGTCCCGGCAATACATTCCAGCTGTTCGGCGGTAAGGCACCCTCCTTTGCCAGCAAACTCGATCCATTCCCCGATTCCCTGCAGCGCCGTCATCGGCGGCGTCCCGCATTTTTCAATCATATCCCGGGCTTCTGTTGTCTCCTTTTGCCTGGCTCTGACATCAATTTCGGACAGATATGGTTTCAGATCCCTTGCCTGCTCTTTTGCCCCCTCCGTGCATGCCAGATCTGCCAGCTGTTCTTTTATTTTATCAAATTCTAGTATTTTTTCTGTATCTAACATATTGACCTCCTAAAAAATAACCAACCTGTTATTTTGTCCTGAATTTTAACCTTATTCCAACGTTTACATCGGAACCTTCCGGAGAGCCGCATAATACGGTACCCTGCAGGTATGCTTATTTCAATAAAAAACGCCACGAAAAGTATCTGCCCATATACAGGCATACTACTTCCGTGGCGTATAAATATACTATAACAGAAAAAAACAGCATGACCATACAGCCATGCTCTTCAAATCTCATCTATCACAGATATCTATCCAAAGCGTATGTTCGCATTTTGTAAGGCAGATAAAAGGATACAGCTGTCCCATAAAAACGACAACGCTGCTTCCCCACAACTATTTAATTAGCCGTATTCTCCATTACTACCACACGTAACATACATTACCTCTCTCGAAAAATTTTCTTTATTATATCCCGGACTTGTGCAGATTGTCAACAGGAATTTTTTACTGATACCATATGTATCCTCTGCGACTTACATTTCACACCCCAGCCAACATCAAAATCGGGAGTTAGTGACGCGCTTTAGTCGCGGCACGGATGGGGACGCTCCATGAAGGGATCGCCAAAAGCCTCCCGGAGAACATCCATGTCCTTTCAAAAACGCGGCCGCGGACCTAAGAAATTCTAGGCGGGAAACAGCCCTGAAAATGGAGCACCACTGACACATCACGAGAAATCCGATGATTTCTCGCGCTGGGTCAGTTGATTTTTGGATTCGGAATCCAAAAATCTCTCCATTTTCAGGGCTGTTTCCCACCAAGAATTTCTAAGGTCCGCTTTGAGCGTTTTTGAAAGGACATGGATGTTCTCCGGGAGGNCCTCCCGGAGAACATCCATGTCCTTTCAAAAACGCGGCCGCGGACCTAAGAAATTCTAGGCGGGAAACAGCCCTGAAAATGGAGCACCACTGACACATCACGAGAAATCCGATGATTTCTCGCGCTGGGTCAGTTGATTTTTGGATTCGGAATCCAAAAATCTCTCCATTTTCAGGGCTGTTTCCCACCAAGAATTTCTAAGGTCCGCTTTGAGCGTTTTTGAAAGGACATGGATGTTCTCCGGAAGGCTTTTGGCGATCCCTTCATGGAGCTGGCGCATCCAACCGGCAGGAAAAAGCTCGTTTCTAAGGAGGGGCCTCAAACGGGGGCAGCGTATGGATATAGAATTGACTGTTTTTTTATGTCCCCAGTAGGTGTATATAAGTAAGGTGATACGGCTTCCAGTTCATACACATCTTGAAGATGAAAAGACACGCATAGCCAATCCACATCCGCTGCCCTGGTCCGGGATCCCACCCGGTTGGTGGGTTTTCCTGCCGATTGGATGAGCCAGCTTTATGACAGGGAGGCCGGGGAGGTGCTGGGGCTGTATATGCCGTTGCGATATGCTGGAATGCGCTTAGTGATTCTTGAACAGCCGATGCCGGATAGGCGGGGAAAAACTTGATCTCCAAATCAAGTTTTTGCTGAACCCAGCGCGGGAAATCATCAGATTTCCTGTGATGTGTTCAGCATACCCGCCTATCCTGCATCGGGTGTTCTAGAATCACTTAGCAGCATGGGTGCATATCGCAACGGCATATACAGCCCCAGCACCTCCCCGGCCTCCCTGTCATGAAGCGTCCCCATCCGTCGACAAGTCTAAAGCTTGCCGACTAAATCCCGATTTTCTTACGTTAATTTCTTCTACTATTTCATTATAACGCTTTTTGTTCAGCCTATAAAAAACCAGTACAATTCCTGTCACCACCCATAAAACACCTGGTATTGTAGTAAAAGAATGTTTCATAACAGCCAGCACCGCCGCATTCTGCTGTTGATTTGCCGCATATCCTGCTGCACCAAGAATGAGAGCCAGAAGAGAAGTCCCCAGCGCCATGCCGATTTTATTTCCCAGCGAAATAAACGCATACTGAAATCCGTCATTGCGAAGCCCGGTTTTCCATTCTCCGTATTCTACGCAGTCCGGTATAATTGCATAAATTGCCGTATTAAATCCGGAGAAGAAGAACTGTGTTAGCCCCGACACCCCATAAAACAGAATCGGCGAAGACTGAACACTGAAAAAGTATAAGCTTAGCATACTGATTCCTGTCAGTAAGGCAAAAATAGAAGCGGCCCGCCCTTTATTGTTCGTCCATTTGAACAACAGCGGAAAACATGCTGCCCCGATAATAGACGGAATGATAATACACATGGAATATGTTGTAAAAAACGCCTTATTGCCTTCTACGTATGTAAAATAATACAATGCATCCGCGTTTCTTCCATATAGTGTAAAGCCAAATAACATCTGCCCTATTAATGCGAGGATATAAGGCCTGTTTTGTGCAACAGCCTTCAGCTGCTTCATGATAGATACTTTCTGTTTTTCGGGAACTGCAACAACTTCCTTTGTTTTGGCAAAGCAAAAGATATGGCAGGCAGCAAATATACAGCCGTATATCACCGCTATCATCAGGTAACCCCGCTTATCGTCTCCCGCGCCCAGCCTGGTAATCAGCGGCACTGTGATAATATTTATGATACCGATAGCTATCATGGCCGCCACAGAGCGGGATGTATTGATCTTTGCCCTCTCCTCTATATTCTGTGTCATAGCCCCGCATAAGGTTCCATATGGAATATTTACACAGGTGTAGCCCAGGACAAGAATACAGTATGTCACCGCCATATACGTTATTTTTGCCGTGGAAGTCCAGTCCGGATGCGCCCAGAATGTCAGCATTAGTATCACTGCGGTGAGCGGCGCTGCAATCAGCAGCCATGGCCTGTAACGTCCCCAGCGTGACTTTGTCTTATCTGTCAGGCTCCCGATCATCGGATCATTGATCGCATCCCAAAAACGGGAAAACAACATAAGGCCTGCTACTGCGCTCATACTAATCCCAAAAACATCTGTATAAAATATCATCAAAAAGTTTCCTACAAACATCCAGCTGAAATTGCATCCCACATCGCCCATGCCATAGGCGATTTTACTAACAAACGGCACCTTAACATTTGTATCCCTTTTATCTGCTTTTACCGGAATCTCACAGACTGCGCTGCATTTTGTCTCCTTGCTGTGTATGACTGGCGAAACACCTGAACTTAGCTCTACGGCTCCCATTTTTTAATCCTCCTTATGAAAAAATACGTTTGGAATCTTCATAGGGGTCTGACCCCTTTTCCCTTATTCCTGCACGTTAATGATTACTTTCATGGTTGTCTCCCGGTTATCCTCGATATACTGATACGCCTGCTTATAGTCCTGGAACGCAAATGTTTTTGAAATCAGCGGACGCAGATGTACCTTTTTCTCATTCACAAGGCGGATTGCTTCTATATAATCCTCATTACGGTACATCATTGTTGTATTAAGATCCAGTTCATGGTCATTGAGTACGGCCAGATCCACCTCTGCCATTCCTGCAAATACAGCAACCAGAATAATTGTGCTGCCCTTTCTTGCATACTGAATTGCCTGACCTATTGTTATGTTGCTGCCTGCACAGTCGTAGATAACATCCGCCTTGTCAGGACCGAATACACGGATCATAGCTTCACCAAAATCTTCTTCCTTCGTGTCAGCCATATGCTTAATCCCGCATTCTTTTGCTTTCTCCAGCCTCAAACCGCTGATGTCTGTTATCAATACGGATTCTGCACCCATACCAAGTGCTGTCTGGGCAACTAAATTGCCGATCGGGCCGGCTCCAAGAACTGCGATTTTCAATCCTTTCACATCGCCTGCCTGTCTTACGGCGTGTACGGCTACCGCCAAGGGTTCAATCATAGCGCCTTCCTCGTAACTCATAGCTTCCGGAAGCGGTGTGACTTTTTCTGCATCAACCGCAAAATACTCCGATGCCGTGCCCGTTGTCTGAAATCCCATGACCTTCAGTTCCTCGCAGAGATTATACTTTCCATGCCGGCACGGATAACACTCTCCGCACACCACCTGCGGCTGAATCGTTACCTTTTGTCCTATTGCTAATCCGTCCACGCCTTCCCCCAGCTTTACAACCTCCGCTGATACCTCATGTCCCTGGGTGACAGGATATGTAGTAAAGGGATGCTGTCCATGATATACATGAATATCCGAGCCGCAGATCCCTATATTCATGACCTTTACTAAAACCTGTTTCTCTCCCGGTTCAGGTACGGGTACCTCCCTGAACGTAATTTCCTTGGGCGCTGTCATAATCTGCTGAAGCATTGTGTTCTCTTTCCTCTTTAACATTATAATACCTCGCTTCCTTGTTTTAATCTTTTATTAAACGTTTTATTAAAGTAATTATATTATTCCCCACTTTATTTAAAAAGTCAATATTCTTTTTCATTTTTGGTAAAACATACAAAAAAACATGTGTATATTTGGTTGAATTTACTTTGAGTTATGCATCATAATAGCAGTCATAAGATTCTGTGCTGTTTATCATCACCCGGCATTTCTCTTTGTTCAGCATCCTAAAGAAAAACCACATCGAATTGGTTAAGGCATACTGCCTTCCAAAACGATGTGGTTTTTATAAATATCACCCACTATATTTCCTAAACACAGGTTAAGAATCCCTCCTCTTTTTCCCTAACCGCACATTTTCCATTTCATTGACCAATTCCTCTGACATGTGGTCGAATAAATAATTTCTTGCATTTTCCGGTTTGTTCAGGTACTCACTTCGAATCTCATTCTGCATAAGCTCTATTTCCTCTTTCAATCCGTCTGCAGACATCCGCTGCGCTCCCTGCCCAAGGATAATTACCTGCTCAAGGGCATCGGATGTAGCAACCGTAACATCATACCCCCGTCCTATGCGGCGTACCGTCTTTTCTATATACTGGTCCGCGGTCTCCGCCTCCTTGGTATAAACTACGTAAATGTTGTGGTGTTTCAGAACCTCCCCCGGATTTCCCTCCACCTTGTAGGCGTCAAATACCAGAATCAGTGTACACTGTTTATATCCCTGATAATTGCACAGAATATCCATCAGCTTGTCCCTGGCGCTCTCTATGTTTACCTCCGCCAGGGCGCTTAAATCTTCCCATGCGAAAATAATGTTGTAGCCGTCAACTAGCAGAAAGGTCTCTCTGCTTTTCTTATTTTTCTGCCGTTCCTCCCATTTTCCGTCGGATGGCTTCTTTTCCGGCGCCTTAACGGTAACCGGCGCACTCTGTGCCCTTCTTTTTACCGGATCCGGAGTCCGCCTGTAGATCGCATCCAGTTCCGACTGTGTCAGCTCTATCCTGGAAGAAGAGCCGGAAGCCGGCGGTATATATACAAAAGAATCCTGTTCGGGAGCGTCTGTCTTCAGAGTGCTTTCCATATGCATATACTCCTCCACCTGATCCCATTTCACGACAAATCCGGCCCCATGGGCACAGAAAACCGATCCTGTCGGATTCTCCATATCGGCCTCGGAATCATAACAGGATGCGGATATAACCGCCTCCTGATCATGGCACGGCTCATATCCCCTCAGGCTGCAGAACATCCGGCCCTGCCCGCCCGTGTAGGAAATAAATTCCCGCTGATATCCCCGCATCGTCGCTACCGGAACGATTCCGGTAAGCACCGCGGTCCCCCCGTCCATCCCGGGGTGATCGAATCGGCCGTACATCTTTTGTATATCAGACATCGCGCGCCCGATATGGTCCGAAGGCATTTCCAAACGGAATTCATAATACGGTTCCAGCAAAATGCTTTTCGCTTTTTTTAGCCCCTGGCGCACCGCACGGTACGTGGCCTGTCTGAAATCCCCGCCTTCCGTATGTTTCAGATGTGCCCGCCCTGCTGTGAGCGTAATCTTCATATCCGTGACAGCCGCGCCGGTCAGAACTCCCTTATGCTCTTTTTCCTCCAAATGAGTTAAGATCAGCCGCTGCCAGTTTCTGTCCAGAACATCCTCACTGCAGGCAGACGTAAACTGAAGGCCTGATCCCCGTTCTCCCGGCTCCAAAAGCAGGTGCACTTCCGCATAATGCCGAAGCGGCTCAAAATGCCCGACACCCTCCACCGGTTCTTCAATCGTTTCTTTATAAACAATATTCCCTTCGCCAAATTCTACGCGGACCTTAAAGCGCTCCCATATCATACTTTTCAGCACCTCTGTCTGCACCTCTCCCATCAGCTGGGCATGGATCTCTCCGAGCTGCTCCTCCCACACGATATGAAGCTGAGGCTCCTCTTCCTCCAGCTGTTTAAGATTCAGCAGCATCTGATGCACATCGCAGTCCTCAGGAAGCTGAATCTGATAGGTCAGAACCGGTTCCAGTATGAACATGTCCAGCTCCTTCTCCGCGCCGAGTCCCTGTCCCGGATACGTACTGACGGGGCCTGTCACAGCACACACGCGGCCCGCTGCAGCCGACTGGACGGCCTCATACTTTACGCCCGAATAGATACGGATCTGGTTGATCTTCTCCTCCGTGCCAGGCAGTACATCCTTCACATGCAGAGTCCCTCCTGTCACCTTCAGATAGGTCAGCCGGTTTCCCTGTTCATCCCTCGCGATCTTATAAACCTTTGCCCCAAATTCATGGGAATAAGCAGGACTGGCCATGTACGTCCTGAGCCCCTCCATCAATTCTTCCACGCCTTCCAGTCTGAGTGCGGATCCAAAGTAACAAGGGAATACTTTTCTTTCACGGACCGCGCGTACCACTGAATCCAGCCCAAGCTTCCCGGTCTCCAGGTATTCCTCCAGCATGCCTTCTTCACACACTGCCAGATTCTCCAGGCAGCTGTCCTCTGCATTTTCGAGGTTAGATAATTCATGAAAGCACACGCACCCGTCACTCAGACGTTTCTTTAGTTCTTTTAGAATTAACTCTCGATCCGTTCCCTCCTGATCCATCTTGTTTATAAATAAAAATACCGGGATTTGATACTGTTTCAGAAGACGCCAGAGGGTAACTGTATGCCCCTGTACGCCGTCCGCTCCGCTGATCACAAGCACTGCAAAATCCATCACTTGCAGAGCGCGCTCCATTTCAGCCGAAAAATCCACATGGCCCGGTGTATCCAAAAGCGTAATCTCCATATCTTTCCACACAAATTCCGCCTGTTTTGAGAAGATGGTAATCCCCCTCGCACGCTCCAGATCGAATGTGTCTAAAAAAGCGTCCTGATGATCCACCCGGCCCAGCTTCCGAATACTGCCTGCCGTATAGAGCATGCTTTCCGACAGCGTTGTTTTTCCTGCATCAACATGAGCAAGGATACCCAGGCAGATATGTTTATGGGGGTTATTCACTGATGTATTGCTCATCAAAAATACCTCTTTCTGTTCTATAATAATCAAACATTATCATAACACAGGAAGAGGTATAAGTCGATGCTCGTTTCTTTCTGCTTCTTTAATTAACGATTATATACCTTTTTCAATTTTCTCCTAATATACCCCAACGATTCTGCCGCGTTCTCTTCTATATCAGCATCATTCAGCCATTCAAATGAAAGATATCCGTCGTACCCAATTTCCTGCAAGGCGCTCAGAACGCCTTCCCAATCAATAATCCCTGACCCAACCGGCAGATTATAGCAGGCCAGTCCATCCCCGTCGCACGCCCGGAAGTGAGTCATTTTCCTCCCATATTTATGCACCGCCCATGGCAGGACCTCTCTCTGCAGAAATGCCTGTGCACTGTGAAAGCTTACACTTAACACATCACTTTCAACCCGTTTCAATAAGCGCAATATAGAGTCTGTGTGGGGAGCCATTGTATTATAAGTGTTCTCAATCCGGCAAGTCACGCCTTCCGATGCCGCTATTTCAGAAACTTTTTTCATATTCTCAACAAAATTTTCCCAGTACTTTTCCCATTTGAAATCCGCTGGAAAATAAAGTCTGAATTTTGCATCAAAACGCCAGCCGTCAACACACCTTGTCTCGCCGCCTGGCAATACCATATCCGGAGTGTTTAAATAAAAATATTCCGGCAAAGTTGCCGTCGTTTTTGCCCGAATATCGTTTTCCGGATACGGAACCGGGAAGTTGACTGCAGGAGCCCCCAGCTTTTTCGCCAGCCTGCATACTCTTCTGAAATTATAAAGGGCTTTTTCGCTATCTGCTTTCTCCAGACTTGCGAATCCTCCTGCCAGATTTTGAAAAATACAGATCTGTATCAAATCCAGTTTCAACTGCTTGAGCAGAAGTTTGATTTCCTCTGTCTTCGCCTCTGTCCAGTATGCTTCCAGCTCCTTTTCATCATCAACCATCAGCTCGATTCCTTCAAATCCAACATCAGCCGCCTTGCGAATTGCCTCTTCATATGGAGCATGATAACCGGGCTGCATGAATGTCCATACTGTGCATCCTATCTTAATAGCCATATATTCCTCCTCTTATAACAGTTCAGACAGACCTGAACCGTTACCTTTTCTTACTTTCCCCGAAACATTAAACTGCTGCGATTAATGTACGCAAATAATTTAAAGATTCTAGACAATGCTTATGCTTTTCTGAGTCATGCGCCCATTCAAGTGAAAGGTATCCTTCATAACCGATCTCCTTCAATGCCTTAATTACCATTTCCCAGTCTGTATTTCCATAACCTACCGGAAGGTTATAGGCTGCCAGCCCGTCACCGTCCCGCATATGGACATGGAATAGTTTCTTATCATACTTATAGATTGCCCACGGAAGGTTTTCTCTCTGTAAGTAAGCCCATACTGTATCCAGATTTGCGCCTAAGTTTTCTTCTCCTACTTCCTCACATAATCTTAAAATGGAATCTGTATGGGGTGTCATTGTATTCGCGTGATTTTCAATTGCAAGTTTAAACCCATAACTGCCTGCAATCTTTGTTACTGTCCTGACCGCATCCACATGGCTTTCCCAATACTTCTCCCATTCAAATGGTTTCGGAAACCGGTACTTTAACTTTGTCTGAAATACCTGCAATGCACGGATCCTCGGATCCACGCCCGGAACATTGATATAATAATATTCCGGCAGATAAGAATTGGGAGCAGTAATTGTATCCGGCCAGGGAGATACAAAATTAACAATATCACACCCTAAAGCAGCGCTGATTTCACACCCTGCCTTAAATGCATCAATCGATTTTTGTTTTCTGTCATTTTCCAGGCTGGCTAACCCATCCATTACATTTTGAAACATTGCAAACTGAGAGACTTCCAAACCGTAATAATCCAGCATACTTTTAATTTCTTTTCTCTTTTTTACGGTCCAATAGCATTCTACATCCTCAAAATCACGGAGTATTAATTCCACCCCGTCAAATCCCAGTTCCCCAATTGCCTTAATTGCGCCTTCATACGGCGGATTATGGGCTGGTTCCGTCCACGTCCATGCTGCACATCCTACCTTCATAGCCATAGTCTACATCCTCTCTTTTATTATTCTTTTACCGAGCCCGCCAGATTGTCCACAAAGTAATTTTGAACCGCTGTAAACAATATCACTGCAGGGATCGCTATCATTGTACATGTTGCCATCATACCGCCCCAGTCCGTACTCCGCATTCCTACGAAACTCTGCAGCCCTACCGGCAAAGTGTATTTTTCCGGAGCCGTTATCAGGTTTACAGCAAACATAAATTCCTGCCATGCCTGCACAAAAACATAGATAGCCGTACACACCAGGCCAGGAGCCCCCAGCGGCAGCAATATTTTATAAAATGCCTTAAAAGAGCCCGCTCCGTCTATACTGGCTGATTCAAACAATTCCATCGGTATTGCCTTAAAATACCCGGTAATTAAAATCAGTGCAATAGGAACCCCTGTTATAGCCGCAGTATACGTAAGGATTAATGATGTATAAGTATTCTGTATTCCCATAATCCGGTAGAGCGTCATCAAGGGAACCATCATAGTAATTGTCGGCAGTACCTGGAGCAAATACAGCAGATTATTTAATATTTTGGCTGGTGCAAACTTGAAAAAGCACATTGCATATGCGGCAAGCGCGGCGATAATAACAGTAAGAATCACGGTAACCACCGTAACAATCAGGCTGTTTTTTAAATACATTAATACATCATATTCCCGGAACGCTGTCACATAATTTTCTAGCGTAAACTGGCTTGGAAACAGTTTCGGAGGATAAGACAGTATATCTTCTTTTATCTTAAACGAACTGATAATAATCCAATATATCGGGAAAATAATGATCAATAATGCCGACAGCAATGCTGCATATTGCAGTACCATCGCTATTCTCTTCTTTTTCTTCATAGCCGTATCTCCCCCTTTCTTTTGATCCATTGAGCCGAAGCATTTATCATTTTCGCCAGACACGCGCAGATCAATATGATCAACAGTGAAATCGTACTAAGTGCCGCCGCTCTGGAAAAATTAAAGTTCACGAATCCAGCCTGGCGTATCAGATAAGGCAGCGTCGTGGTGGCTCCTGCCGGACCTCCATTCGTGAGAATATAGATAATGGAGAAGGAATTGAATGACCATACGAAAAGAAGCATCGCACATCTTTTTAGAATCGGCATCATCCAGGGGATTTTTATATATTGAAATACCTGAACAGAACTGGCCCCGTCTATTTGGGCTGCCTCCACATGCCCATCCGGAACTGCACTCAGCTTTGCATACGTCATAATCGCCACAAAAGGAGCCGTCCGCCAGACATTTGCCAGAATAATCATCAGCATGGCAAGTTTACCGTCAAAGAAAAATGAAGTATCTTTTGAAATCAAGCCTACCCTCTCTAAAATATAAAAAACCAGTCCGGAATCGGCTGAAAATAACCATTTCCATACATAAGCAGTCACGGATTCCGGAATGATCCACGGCATTAAAATCAAAGCTTTTATCAGGGTTATCCCCTTAATCTTAAACGTCATGATTATAGCATAAAACATGCCCAGCAGCATCGTCAGTCCAACACACCCAATAATAAAAACTACCGTAAGTTCAATCGCTTTCCAAGTTGTCTTATCCATTAAAATGTCAGAATAATTTTTCAGGCCCACAAAATTCCACTCAGCGCGCATTAAACCGTAATTGGTAAAACTCATACCAATATTTAAGATAAACGGACATAATGCAAATGCAAATAACAAAATAAGAAATGGTGTACTATAAAGATAAGGCAATAGTTTTTTTGTCGTGTTTTTCATTTCTAATCTCTCCCCGGAAAACAACCGGCGGCATCTGCCGGCCGGCTAAACAACCAACCAGCCGATGCCCGGCCCTTTCATACTGTTCCGGCAGACTGCCACATCATGTCTCCATGTGCCAGCACACCAGGATTTTATTGATTCTCATCTATTGTTTTCTGTATTGCATCGTTCATCATTTTCGCAGCATCTGCCGGCGCAGCATCATCACTGAATGTCACTTCCTGGAAAACCGGAAGAATGGCTGTCGTCATTTCACTTCTCAACGTAAACTCTGCTGAAGTAATGCCCATACCATACTGCATCAGCTCCTGGAATTCCGGATAATATGCTTTCTGCTCTTCTGTAAAATGCTCCTCGGCATCCTTCCTTCCGCTGAGTCCAGCTGTCATCTTTCCTGCATTTTCCGCATCGGCTTTATATTCCAAAAACTTAAATGCGAGGTCTTTATGCTCTGAGTTTGCAAAAATCCCTAAATTCCAGCCGCTCATCAAAGCCACCTGGTCTCCTGAGCCTTTCGGGAACGGAGCAGTTACCATCTTCTCCCTCATATCATCATTTAAAGCATCATACATCCATGCGCCGCCGATTGTACATCCTGCCTTACCGGTATTCAGCGCATCATACATTGCTGTATCATCCATTGTAACAAGTGTATCCCCGTTAATTGTGCTAAAAATCTTTCTTACATTTTCTACCCACTTTGCGCCGGTTTCATTATCCAGAGCCGCTTTCCATGTGTCGCCGTCCTTTTCTACAAATGCACCGTTATCTGTAAACAGGAACAGCCCCATCAACTGACACGGAAGCGCCGTGGAATTAAATCTGACTGCCATCGGCAAATAATCCGCTTCTTTCGCCTTTACGCAGTAATCGATAAACTCATCAATCGTTGCAGGCGGATTTGCGAATCCCAGATCCGCAAGAATCTCCTTATTGTAAATGGTTGTCTGGACATCTGCAACCTGTGGAATTGCATATACAGTACCTTCCAAAGTATTTCTTTCAACTGTGGAGTCCACAAAATCATCCCACTTTAACGACTCTGATTTTTCTACATATTCATTGAGAGGCTCTAAAATCCCCGCTTTCCCCATCTGGGCAACGAAGTCTGACTCTACAAATACAACATCAAAATCACTGCCGCCGCTTGCCCCCACGTTCATTAGCTTCTGGTGGATCTCGGCATATGGTGTTTCTACGAATTTAACGTCAACATCATACTCCTTGGCAAATTCCAACGCGCCTTGTTTGATCAGGTATCCGTCTGTCCCTTCAGTCGTGCCGTCAATCAAGATTGTAAGCTCTTCTTTGGCATCCGCTTCTTTTTTGGGCTGTTCTTCCCCCTTTCCTGCACAACCGATAAGTGACAGAGCTAACATACCAGCCAGTCCCATACTAATCACTTTGTTTCTTTTCATATTTTTCTCCTCCTTTTATTTCCACCCAGCGGTTAAGCCGGCTGCTTTCTATACATGCTTCTACAATTTTGGAAATATAATATCCATCCTCGAAATTTGCGTATCGAATGTTGCTTTTTCTATCCCTGATCTGCGAATAAAAGTTTCCTATTCCATTCGTCAATGCATCCGTCCAACCTGCCGGATGCCCGTTCGGCAGCACTGCGAATGATTTTGCATAGTCGGTCAGGTATTTTCCATCTGCATATAAAACTTCATTTCCGCCATCCCGATGCCCGATCCACAGCTTATCCGGATTCTCCTGCTCCCACTGGACAGCTTCTCTTTCGCCGCTGATCAGAACTTTTAAGCCATTCTTTTTTCCCGCGCATACCTGACTTACCGCAATGTTTCCTATTATCCCGCCTTCCAGCCTGAACAAAATATGTGCGGCATCTTCATTCTCTACATCAGCCACTTCATAAGTATCTCCTTTTTGTCCGCCGGAAAATGTCTCTCTCTTTTCCTTACAATACTTTCGCTTTCGGTATTGCTGATGAAAAACTGCATAGACTGCGGTAATCCTCTCTCCCGTAATAAACTGAAGCGTATCAAAACAATGAGATCCTATATCCGCTGTTGCCCTGGACTCACCGCCTGTCTCCCTGCTGATCCGCCAATCAAAATCCGTATCATATAGCAGCCAATCCTGTAAGTACTCCAATTGAATATGGCTGAAGCCTCCCAGCCTTCCTTCCTGTACTCTTCCCTTCATTTCCTGTACCATCGCGTTATTTCTGTAATTAAAGTTAACTGCCGCAAGCCTGTCCTTCTCTTTTGCAAGCCTGCAAAGCTCCAACGCCTCCGACGAACGCAGCGTCAAAGGCTTTTCACTATAGACATGACGGCCGCTTTCCAATATCGCCTTATTCACCTCAAAATGCATATGATTCGGCGTGCAGTCATGTACAGCATCCAGCTTTACTTTCTTAAGCATATCCTGATAATTTACATAGAAATTCTCGATTCCGTTTGCCTGACACCAATTCCGCATGGAAGCATCCGCATCGGACGCAGCAGCCACCTCAATTCCAGGAACTCTTCTAAGCGCTTCAATATGCTGTTTTCCAATAAAGCCAAGCCCGATCACTCCCACTGCAATTTTCTGCAAATTTATCCCTCCTCTCCTTTTTTACCGTCTATTTATGGATTATGCAAATCTCAGTTCCGGACTTTTGGGCTGTCTGGCAGTTCCGGATAATTAATAAACTGTTTTAAATATTGTCTGCTGATCTTCAGTGCATTTTCTATATTCTCTTTCCTGTTCTCGAAAGATTTATCTTCTATTTCTATACATGCAGCCCCCTGATATCCAATTTCGAGTAATGCAGATATATAGCCCCCCCAGTCCACATCTCCGTGCCCCGGAATCCTGGGAGTCATATAAGACAGCGGCGCCGCCAGTATACCAACCTCACTTCTCGCCTCTTTATTCAGCTTAATGTCTTTATAGTGGACATGAAATATTTTATCTTTAAATTCATAGATCGGTTTGATATAGTCCATTTCCTGCCATATAAAATGTGACGGATCATAATTCAGGCCTAAATTGGGGCTTGGCAGCCTATGAAACAATTCCCTCCAGATAACGGGCGATGTTGCAATGTTCTTTCCTCCGGGCCATTCGTCCTCTGTAAATAGCATCGGACAGTTTTCAATTGCTATATTAACCCCCAGCTCCTCTGCAAATTGTAAGAGAGGCCCCCAGACTTCCTCTGCGATCTCTAAATTTTTCATAACATTCAAATCGGGAACTCTTCCTATAAATGTTGTCACCATATATACTTTCAATCTGTTGGCGGCTTCTATGACTTTTTTTAAATGCTCAATACAATAAGCTCTTTTTTCCAAATCAGGATCCAATACATTTGGGTAATAGGCTAATGCAGATATTTCTATTCTTCTTTTCCGGCAATAGGTTAAAATATACTCTGCGCTTTCATGATCTAGTTTATCCACATCAATGTGTGTTACACCTGCGTAACGTCTTTCCGCTTTTTCTTTTGGCCAACATGCCGCTTCTATGCATTCGAACCCATTGGAAGCTGCAAAATCAATCACTTCTTCTATTGAATACTGATCCATAACAGCAGTCACAAATCCCTGCTTCATATTCGCACCTCCTTTCTGATTTTTTTCACATTTTTTACTTTAATATGTAATTTTTACACTTTTATTATATTATCGATTGACATTCTTTTCAATACCTTATATAATTTTCATTAATAACAGCAGTTTAAGGATCGATTTTTAAATATTTTCACTAATTTGTATGTAAATTTTACATATTTTTTACACCCAGGAGGTCAGCATGGCTATTTCAAAAACCGTAACCATCTCACAAATTGCAAAACAGGCAAATGTATCCATTGCTACTGTATCCCGCATTATTAATAAAAGTGGATATGTAAAGCCTGAAACCACACAAAAAGTATTACAGGCAATCTCCCACTTTGGCCTAACCCCGAAAGACTTTCACATAGCCGAAACAGCAACGAACACCTGCTCTATTCTCGTTTGTTTTCCGGATTTTAGAAACCCTTTTTATACGGAGGTAATCGATGGAATCCAGGCAGCGGCTGCTTCCAGGGGATTCCGCACTTTTTTTTATGAAGCGTCAGACTATAAAAATGCATTAAACGAGTATGAAGTCATTATGGATCAGAATCATTTTTCAGGTCTGCTTCTCGTCCATAATATCTTTGACAAAGAGAAATTAAGCAGACTGCGGCTAAAGTACCCCATCGTAATGTGTTCGGAGCATTGCTATCTGCCCAATGTTTCCTTTGTATCCATTGACGATATTTATTCCTCTCAGATTGCAATCAATTATTTAATTTCTACCGGGAGAACGAAGATCGCCCTTATCAACAGCATGCTGACAAATGCATACGCAAAATACCGTGAAAAGGGCTATTTAGAAGCCATGGCAAAAGCCGGGCTGGTTCCCAGAAATGAATGGATCATGCATGTTTCAAGTATTGATTTTGATATGGCTGTTTCTATCATATCGGCCTTATTAAAGAAACCTGACCATCCCGATGCCTTTTATTGTGTATCCGACGTCTATGGCGCAGCCGCAATAAAAGCAATACAAAACTGCAATCTGCAGGTGCCCAAAGATATCGCGGTCATCGGGTTTGATAATATTGATTTATCTAAAATGGTTGTTCCTTCCTTAACCACGATCAGCCAGCCGAAACGGCAGATCGGGCATCAGTCATGTGAATTGTTACTAGATTTGATAGAAAATCCATCTTCGCCGACACAACATATATTGTTGAATACAGAATTGATTGTAAGAGATTCTACTTGATTTGTACTTCGTCTCAGAAAATATAAGGACAAAGAAAGAGTTTTTGGAAAACGAAACATTTATACTATATATTGTTATTTAAACACATAGTTATAAGCAATATACAGTATATAGATTTCATTTTCCACCAGACCCTTTCTTTGTCCTGGAATAAAAAATATTCTTTTTCATAGTCTTCCTTTGTTCCGTGAACAGTAACCGCCACTCATTTCCCTGCAAATCACATTTGCCCATTGTTCCATTAATGCATACTAAACACGCCCGAGTGATTCAAAAAAATTTTCCACAAAACTCATCGCAATTCCTACAGCAGACACCTCCTTTTGGAAGCTGCATGTTTTCAGATAAGTTGTGTCATTCTCAAAGCCATTATATTTTATCACTCTTTTACTCAATTCCGCCATATATTTTTCCAGGTATCCCCCCACATACCCGCCAAGAATGATATCGCAGTCGTATGCCATCCTCAGATTGGTAACTGTTACCGCCAGATACTCCAGATACTCATCCCATACCTGCTGCAAATCTTCATCGCCTCTATCCAGCCTTTCGAAAAACTGCTCCAGATTATCATCCGCTTTCGCTGCCAAAACCTGTGCGGAACAGTAAGCGTCCACGCATCCCTTCTTCCCGCAGTAACACTGTCTGCCTCCCGGCACAATGATCATATGCCCGAATTCGGAGCTCCGGTAATCATCCCCCTCGTATATTCCGTTATGAATATAAAAAGACCCGCCCACCGAATTGCTCAGGGACAAATATACCGCATTCTTCTCCAGCCGGTACATTTCCGCCATCGCCGCGCTGTTGGCATCATTCTCATAGCAGACTTCATATTCAAACAAACGGCTAAGATTTTTCAGGCTTACATTCTTAAGCCTTAAGATATGGGAAATGATCAGGGTCTCATGCTCCTTGTCGATAATCCCCGGAAGCGAAATCCCCACGCCCAAAATCCTTTTAGCCTCGATCCCTGCTCTTTGCACAAATTCCAGAAAGCCCTGATGCACCTTTTCATTATACTCCAGTGAGTTTTCAAACACGGCCCGGATCCGTTCTTTTTCTATCAGTTCTCCCGTCAGGTCAATCACGACATAGCTGATATGATTCGCCGTAATATCAATCCCTGCCGCATACTTCAACCCCGCATTGACTGACAATGCCTTTGCCTTACGCCCGCCGGTCGACTCATATTCCCCGCTCTCAACGATAATTCCGCGCTCCAGCAGCTCCTTCACGTTTTGTAAAACCGTTGGCATACTCAGGCCAAGCATAGCCGCAATCTCCGGCTTTGATGTGCTGCGGCGGTGCAGGATGAACTTTGCCACCTTTGCTAAATTTGCTTTCCTTTTATCGATTCCGATCCCTGTGCCCATATGCTGCCTCCTGTTAAAAACCCGCTCTTAAACGGGGGTGGATTTTTCTTTCATAAATCGTTTTATAAAAGAATCTTACCTCTTCCCTTTCAATATTGCAAGTACTTATTGAAAGCGGGGGAGAACGAAGAAGGGACGCCTGCCTGAAGTAAAATTTTATTATGAATAAAAAAAACTAAATATTTGAGCTGATTTACTTATATTTTCCACTAAACGTACCAAATACAGATTGTTTTTGACATATATTTTATGCTATGATAAATTAATATATCACTCAGAAATTTATACCAACACCCCTAAAACTCTGCAACTCAACCGATAAGGAGGGCATAATGAAAATAGATGAGTCAATATCTTTTTTGGAAGGTACTACAAAAACTTTCATTGCAGAAAAGATACAGTACCTGATCAGCCGAATACCTGATTTGGAATATATTATACTGTTTGGCAGCTATGCACGTACAGAACAAACCATAAAAAGCGATATTGATTTAATGGCAATTACATCATGCATTCCCGACCGCTTACTCCGAGGTGATTTATGCAGTGAATTTGATGAAGAGAATATAGATTTAGTTTTTTATGATATTGAAACATTTCGAAACTCAGAATGCCTTTTAGTATCTCAGGTCAAAAAGGAGGGAATCGTATTATGGAAAAAAAAATAAATTCTTACTATGGAATGGCGTATAACGATTATTGTTATGCAAAGGCCGGAATGCAGGTAGGTGAACAGCTTGGCAACTATAATGGAGTCGCTGCTCTGTGCGCGCAGTCTGCTGAGAAATACCTGAAGGCAATTTTAGAAGTAACTTTTGCGGAAGATGCTCTGGGACTTATGCATTCCCATAATTTGCGGGCTATCACCAACAAGCTGAAAGAAATTTATCCTAAATTAGACCTTTCATCAAAAGACATGAAGTGGCTTGGCGATTTTTACTATGACGCCAGATATCCTGGTGATAACTTTGTAGAGGTTAACAGGGAGGACGCGCTGGAATGCCTGCGGATAACCGAGGATTTATGCCAAAAGATAACCCCGCTCTTGGAGCAGAACCATAGCAAAATGCAGCAAAAAAAGAGACAAATCCAAGAACTGGATTCTTTTGATCTGTAATTATAGTCACAAAACATCACAGCCAGGGCATACAACTCCCTGGCTGTGTTCCTGCTTTTGAGGTACTCTGGATGCATCTGCATAAGCAGTAATATACCTCTTTCTCAGCGTCTATTTAATTCAAAGTGTTCTTTTCCGGAAACCATACTGGTTTTCATATCTCAACGCCCGCCCAAATCTCTCCCATACCGCACAGTCCTGTACACGGTCAGTCCAACCTCTATGACTGATGCAAATACGATGATCCCCAGGATGATGTCAGATAGCAGCCCTGCATTCCACCTGTTAATCAGCTCATTTTTCCAGTGTAATGACTCGCTTAAGTTTGACTCTAACTCAAATACAAAATTGGGATTCCAGATGGGAAATACTTTTAATACAAGTATCGCCAATATTACCTGAATCACATTCGCTATGACACTGCTCAGCATCACAGTCCGGCAGTAGCACCCGGCTACCAGCCGGATAATTTCATCTACAAATGCAGCCATCAGGGCAACCAGAAATATGGGCAGTATCATCCCCCATTTGTCCAGATTAAAGAGGGAAATGCGTGTAACTTCGTTCCCATCTGTAAAGCTTGCTCCAATAAACTGCGGTACAAATATGAGAATAAAGGCAAAAATCATGATAAATACCAGGGATGCCACACAATCCCCCCGGCTGATCCTGGCCTTCTTATCCGGTATCGGATTCAGCATATCGGAGGTCCAGACCTTATCCTTCTTTAGTTCCACCTTTATCTTCTGCCGTTCCATAAATGCAAAGACCAGCGTCACCGCTCCAAATGCACCAACAGACCCCGTCATTAGCCCGCTTATGAAACGCGCTATCTCGTAGAATACATTTCTATAGTCAATCACACACTGAACCACCATGGAAATAAACATCCCTGTCCATACACAGATCAGCACGATCTTCATCACCCAGATATAATTGTCATAATAATCAGGACTGATGACATAATTTTTATCTTCCCTGTACTTTCGGGCAAACACAGCCGGATCTCCAAGTTTTGCAAATACCTGATCGAGCGTCAGCTCTTCCAGCATATCCCCGATCAGTTCTCTCATCTCCAGCTCAATCTCATCCCGCTGCTCCTTTGGGACACGTTTCGTAACTTCATATACATAGCGATTAATCAGTTCTCTCTCCCTGTCTGTCATAACGCTCCCTCCCTTAAAATCCGATCCATGTTAAACGAAAGCTGCTCCCACTGCGCCTTCAGTTCCCTGTAAATATCATCTCCCATGGGAGTCCTTCTGTAATATTTCCTCGGCTTTGATTCTCCCACGTCCCATTCGCTGCTCAAAAGTCCCTGCTTCTCCAGACGCCGAAGCAGAGGATACAGCGTGTTCGGGTCGATCTCTACGCCCTTCTCCTCAAGGCTCTGGACAAGAGCATATCCATACTTGGCTTCCCCCAGCTGGCTCAGCACACTAAGAATCAGCGTGCCCCTGCGCAGCTCTGACGTCAGGTTCGCCATCAAATCCTTCTCTTCCGGCATAGTAAATCCTCCTATAAACAAATTATACTGTATGACGCACACTATTGTCAAGATCATAATAGTGGGCGGGAGATGTGTGTAAGGGGGGACGCCTGCCGAAAGAGGGGATTCTGCCCGGGGGCGGGAAACAGGAAGGGGCCTTTCTGCAAGCTGTCCATTTGCTTAGAACGGCTTAGCGGAAACCCTGCCGGATTTTGAGACACCGACGGCATTCACTGCACAATCTTGATGATTGTGCAGCTCAGGCCGTCTTGAACTCGGCTTTGTGAGCCGAGTTCAGCCTCAAAATCCGGCAGGGTTTCCGCTAAGCCGTTCTAGCGCGCATTCTATGCTTGCTGAAAGGCCCCTTCCTGTTTCCCGCCCCCGGGCAGAACCCCCTCTTTCGGCAGGCTGCGTGCATCCTTGCGGAAGATGTTCCGACACTTGGGGGGAATGATCGGCGGGAGCAGCGGATTGAATTGGATAATAGGAGGAATATTGACTCCAGTATTTTTATGCAGACGCTTTTGTATGTTGGTTATATTGTATACTTTCAGTACCGTAATTTATTACCACTGGATTTATATGTGGCTCCCAACATGTTCACAACTGGCCGTCCGTTTTTGTTTCCCCTCCCAATATCCCACTTGCAGCCCAACGTGATCCACTGCTCCCATCTGATATCCCCACCGGGAAAGCCGCACTTCTGTCTTGATGAGTCTAGCGCTGTAGATGGACAGTCAGGGAGCCGCATTCGGATATACATGCTGTCTGATAATGCTAGAGTGGATCCTACGAATTCTTGGAAAAAATCAGGCGGGAAACAGGGGAGAGACCGTGATTCCGAATCACGGTCTCGGATGACCCAGTGTGGGAAAATATCAATTTTCTCACGCTGTGTCATCCCGTGCCCCTGTTTCCCGCCTGATTTTTTCCTAGAATTCGTTGACCCACGGGTGCATTATCAGACAGCATGTATATCCGAATGCGGCTCCCTGACTGTCCATCTACAGCGCGCCCCTTTAACCAGAACGCGTTCCTCCCCATATCTTCTGTAGAGAATATATGGATTTGTTTAGGTTAAACAGATACGCAAACGCGCACGTTATAAAAAATTGTGGAAAGTATGCAAAACCAAACACCTCCGCCCCGATCAGCACCGGCGCCAGAAATGTATTGCTGGCACTTCCGAAGACGCCGGCATAGCCTAGCGCCGCCGCAAGTTCCGGGGGGATTCCCAGCACAGGTCCGGCTGCCGCTCCCAGACTTGCGCCGATGGCGAACAGCGGAGTGACCTCACCGCCTTGAAAACCGGCCGCCAGTGTCATGATTGTTAGAATGAATTTCAGCATCCAGTCAAAGCTGTAAATTTCCCCGCCATAAAAACTTGTATGGATCAGATTCGTCCCCAGCCCTGCATATCTCCCCTGATAGAGCAAAAGCAGCAGCAAGCTTATGATAAGTCCCATGTAGAAGATGCGGATAACCGGCTGGCTCCAAATCCTGGAAAGTTTCGCTTTTATGTATTTCAACGTCCAGGCAAATGCGCCGCCCACAATTCCGAACAGAATTCCGGCCAGGATCAGCTTTCCCATATCCGGCAGATTCAAATTCATTTCCGCTGTCAGAGCAAAGGTGAACTTTTCCAGCCCAAGGAAATGAGAAGTCATACTGGCTGTAAATGCAGCTGTAACGGCAGGGAGCAGCGCCTGATATTCCAATGCACCGGCTATCAGAACCTCCATTGCAAAAAATACTGCCGCAAGCGGTGTCTGAAAGAGTCCGGCAAATCCGGCGGCCATCCCTGTTACCAAAAAGATATGGGAACTGTTTTTCAGCGGAATTTTCTTACCCACCCAATGGGAAAAAGTCGCCCCAATCTGTACTGCCACCCCTTCCCGCCCAGCACTGCCGCCAAATAAATGAGTAATCCAGGTGCCGGAAATGACAAACGGAATCAACCTGAGCGGAATCACTTCCTCCTCCCCATGGCCGACTTCAAAAATCAAATTCATTCCCTTACTGCTTTTCCCCCCGAATTTGAGATAACAGAATGCTATGAATGCACCGTCCAGGGCCAGAAAGGGGATCAACTGCAACGGATGCGCATCCCTGAAATCAGTGATCCCCAGCAGAATCCTCCCAAATACCGCATCAATGCTGCCCACTACCAACCCGATCGGAATTCCCAGCAGGCCCAAAACCACCAATTCCTTATAAGTCATTAATACTCTTTTTATTCTGTCATACATATTTTCTTCATCCTTTACTCTAGTTTTCTTCTCCAACAGCCATCCCACAATACGGGATAATTACAGCCTGACTGCCGGAAGGTCTCAGCTCCTATAACAGATACGGCGTAATAATTTCCAACAAAAAAAGCTGACACCCCTGTTTTTACACAGAAGTCATCAGCTAAAAAGCGTTTTTGGAATCATCCACGGGAGAACTTCATTCCCTCAAAGTTTACTTTTAGTAGCATATCATTTATGTACCCGCATGTCAATATACTTGCCTGTCATTTATGGCCCTTTATGACCACTTGAAAACTGCTTTAATTCTACAATGATTAAAATATATAAGAAACAGGCATTAAAAATCAGTTGACATTTTCCTCCTTTTTGTTCTAAAATAAACTTGCTCATCGGAGGGCGGATACTCAAGATAGATTATTTGCCGGATAAGATGGCGGACTGAAATGTCTGCTTTCTTATCCTTTTTTATTTTACAGGGTAGACTTTTATTTTGCCTGTTAAATAAAACATTACATTACAAAAGTTTAAAGGGGATGACTGAGATGCATAATGCTTCAAATTTAACGCAGGGGAAGATATTAGGACCCCTTATGAAATTTACTTTGCCTATTATGGCGGCTTTGATACTACAGACATTGTACGGAGCCGTGGATCTGCTTGTTGTCGGGCAGTTCGCCGCGCCTGCGGCAGTGTCAGCTGTGGCTACCGGCAGCCAGATTCTTTATACGCTGACCGTGGTTATCACCGGGCTTTCTATGGGTGTCACAATTATCATAGGTCAGCAGTTTGGTCAGCATAAGGAAAATGAAATCGGCAATACCGTGGGAGCCGGGATCTGCCTTTTTGCCGCATTTTCACTGATCCTTACCGCTGTTATGCTTCTGGCTGCACCAGCTCTGGTCCGTCTTCTCCAGGCTCCTCCGGAGGCCTATGACTTTACTGTGCAGTATGTCCGAGTCTGCTCCGGAGGGATTGTGTTTATCGCCGCCTATAATACTCTGGGCAGTATCTTCCGGGGGATGGGGGATTCACATACCCCGCTCATGGCTGTAGCAATTGCCTGTGCTGCCAATGTTGCGCTGGACCTGCTCTTTGTAGCCGGGCTGAACATGGGCGCGGCCGGAGCTGCCGCTGCCACGGTTACAGCACAGGCAGTCAGTGTATTTCTGTCCATGCTTATTATCCGGAAGCGGGGACTGATTTTTCCGTTTTCCAGAAAACAGATCCGGTTTCATAAAAAAGTCATTTTCAGGATTTGTAAGATGGGCGCTCCCTGTGCACTGCAGGATCTGCTGGTCAGCATTTCGTTTCTGGCAATTACGGCAATCGTCAACCAACTAGGTGTAATTGCATCGGCAGGTGTAGGCGTTGCGGAGAAGCTCTGCGGTTTTATCCTTTTGGTTCCCTCCGCCTATACCCAGTCCATGTCCGCATATGTTGCACAGAATATCGGAGCAGGGCAGCCCCAGCGGGCAAGGAAGGGCATGTATTATGGCATGGCTACCTCTTTCTGCCTGGGACTGGTCATGAGCTATTTTGCATTCTTCCACGGAGCCGCCCTGTCACGCATTTTTGCCAGAGACACAGCTGTTATCCTGGCCTCAGCAGAATACCTGAAAGGGTACGCGATTGATACACTGCTGGTTTCCTTTCTGTTTTGCTTCATCGGGTATTTTAATGGATGCGGCTGTACCACTTTTGTTATGATCCAGGGCCTAATCGGAGCATTCGGGGTGCGGATCCCAGTGTCCTGGCTGGCAAGCCAGGCGGAAGAAGTGTCGTTGTTTCACATAGCACTGGCTACGCCCTGTTCCACCGTGGTCCAGATTGTCCTGTGCTTCTGGTTCTTTAAATGGGGCTACCCACGGCTTCAAAAAAAAGCAGTATTTTCTTCAAAAAATACTGGAGTTTCCTGACGAAATTTGTTACAATATCAGAGGTGTGCCAGATAAGTGACGCACCCCATACGCAGCAGTGGTCGAGTTGGCTGATGGCATCTGCCTCGAAAGCAGAAGAGCGGCAACGCTCCGGGGGTTCAAATCCCTCCTGCTGCGTTTTTTATTTACCGGCATACTTTACAATTACACGGTAGCAAAAACGGCTCATATCCATTTTAAAGGGTATGGGCCGTTTTTATTTTATCTATACTCGAGAAATGAAGGGAAAAGCAAGTATTTGCCAAGCGACTGTGTCATCACAAAAAAGAGAAGACTTTCCGAGTATTTATGTTATCACTCTAAAAGCCAGCAAATATAGAAACGGTAATACACTACCCCTGCACGAACCGCTGCAGCAGCCCAGGAATCTTACTTTTTAATATAACGATATTCATACTTTGCGGATTCATCACGATGCCTTCTACATTCTTGCCGAGCACCTTCTCTATATTGGCAAATTCGATCATATTGGCCTGGAATTTGCCCTGTGAATTGAACTTTACAAACTCATTATAATCCGTGAAAATCGGCTGGAACATCTTGCCCTCCTGGTTCTTTACACAGGGGATCTTGATATTGGAGCCATCCGGCAGCCTCTTTTCGCCCTCTACCTCTACCGCAATCAAGAATCTGGATCTCACCAGATTCACCGCCATCTCTTCTTCCAGTTCACGCAGCTTCGGCTTCTCATTATTCGGGATGGCCCTCTGGACTTCCTGCATAAAATAGAGTCCGGTCAGCTGCATCTGCGGATTCAAAAGCGGCTGTTGATTCCTGGGGAGCTTGGAATAATCCTTCTGTACCACCAGCTGCTCCAGAGGAATCTTGGATAGCTGCGCCTCCTCTGCGAATACGATCTCATTTACACCCAGGAGGTACAGGCTGCTGTAGAATCCAAGGAGCTGCTTGTTCTCCAGTTTGACAACCATCATGAAGTCTTTATTCTCATCCTTGCGCTTCTGTGCAAAATCTTTTGCTCCATCCTCAGTGGTAAACACCCAGATCTGATCATTAAAAGATTCTTCATCACAGATCAGAAAAGGCATCTTCGTGCCTTGTCCAAAAATCACATATGTAGTTTCTAACCTCTGCAGCTTCTTAACTTGTATTTGAAATTCGTTTTCCATGTCAGACCTCGATTCATTTATTTTCTAAATTATACTACACGATAATCCACAAGGCAATCGAAAAGTATGAATGAGTGAAAGGCATAATACTTCATTGAAACGGGACGGTCTGTACAAAACAGAAGCAGAGTTCAATCAGGAAGTGTCAAGTCTTCCTGTATGAACCCTGCTTAACCCTAATGCCTCGGTTTCCCTTACTCAGCTATCCTCAGCTGCTCCACCACACTTCCCTTATAGAACATCCGCATTGCCCCCCGCGGTATAAGCACAGATATCACAACCAGTATCATGCTCAGAATTACCGCCGGAAGGATTGTAATGTGATATGTGAAGTACCACATAGAAGGATTGGACAGCATCATTTTTAAAAGTGTCTGATCAACCACTACTGAGAACACGATTCCCAGAACCGCTGCTCCCGCCGCATAAAAGCAGCCCTCCAGCATGAGCAGTTTTCTCAGCTGTTTTTTCGTCATTCCGATGCTCTGCATTGTAGCAAATTCTCTCCGCCTTGCCAGAATACTTGTGCTCATCATATTAATCAAATTCAGAATTCCTGTGATTCCGAAGATGAATGCAATGATTCCGCCGACCATATAGATCATGGTTTTTGAAGATTCTGCGCTTGCCCTTGCCTTATCCGCGGACAGGTAGGTGAGGGACGGATTCTCCTGTATATAAGATTCCAGGAACTGCCTCATCTCGTCTTTGCTGCCCTCCTCTACATCGAAGGTATACTTCATAACAGCCGGTTCCTGATAAAGCTCTTTCATTTCTTCCTGCGGGAGATACAGATAAGGCGCATCAATCCCCACATCAATCGAACTGCTTACACTGTATCCAAACCCTTCATCATCGCTTGTAAGGGCGGCTTTTGCGATCACAGTATAGCTCTTTATCTCTTCCCCGTTTATGCGGGCGGTTATGGTATCCCCTACGTTCATATAATTATAGTATTCTTTCAGCACTTTTGTTTTTCTGTCAGCCTGCATTCCCAGAATGACGCTGCCGCCCTCCATCAGCTTTTCATAAAGCTTATTAAAATCTTTTTCTCCCTCCGCAATCTGCAGATGTGCAAGCCCGGCCTTTTCCATTCCATATACATTGCAGATCGGATAATCATCTGCTCCCACCGATACAAAACGGCCATCCGGATCCAGGCCGGCCCTCTGCTCTGTTCCCTGCTCATCGAATACTTTAATATCCGAGATTTTCATGCCGTAATCAAAAGTTACCTGCAGGTCTTCCAGCGTATTCTTATATACCAAACTTGCGTCTGTCACGCCCGGCATTTCCTGCACGGCCTGGACAGCCTCTTGGGGAACTGCCTGGTCATGGCGGATAAATCCTTTCAAATTGCTTCTTGTATCCACATGGGCGATCTCAAAGTCTGTACGTATCATCTCATTCACCTGACGCTCTACATCCACACTTCCTGCTGCCGTACCTACCGTATTTAGCATCACTACACTGAGCATCAGAGAGACAACGATGAATACGGAACGTCTTTTATTTCTTCCAAGATTCGCAAATGCCATCTGTCCGAGATTGATTCCTCTGTAATGTCTTTTCACCTTGGCATTTTTCCGGTTTTTCCCTTTTGTCTCTACATACCGGAATGCTTCCATGGGAGAGATATTGGATGCCATTCTTGCAGGTTTTCTCGTACTGATGAATACAGTCAGCGCGGCCAGAATCGCCGCTGCGATAAAGATTACCGGATTCGGGGAAACCGAAATCACAATGTTCTTATACTCCGTTGAAAGGATATCCATAATTTTCGGAAGTGTTATTTTTCCCACAAAGAATCCGATCAGCAGACCAAGCGGGATTCCCATGCAGGACACCCATACCGCCTGCCTGTTGATCAGCTGTTTTACCTGTTTTTTTGACATACCAATGGTCCAGTACAGGCCATAACGCCTTACTTCCTGCATAACAGCAATATCAAAAACATTGTAGATCAGCAGATACCCGCAAAAGATAAACAGAATCACCAGTACCGCAAAAGCAGCCATCATTTTACTGTCCATCCCAGGATTCGTTTCCTGGTTGATCACCGCCGGGATACTGTTTGGGGCGCCGATTTCCCTGGATCCGCCTATTGATTCTACGAACTCATCCAGCTGCTCTTCCATATTCGTTCTATCCGCCATCATAAAATCGGCCCAGTATGTCCCTGCCAGTTCCGCATCTTCCCGGTAAGTATACTCAAAAATCTCCGGATGCTCCTCCCTGAATGCCTCTGACACAGTCATAATGCTCAGTTCGTCATGGGAACTTTCATACCATCCCGATACAACCATTGGAAGCTGATAATCCCTTCCGTGTACGGTGAATTCAATGATCACCTCTGCTCCCACTTCCGGTTTTGCCCCCAGTTCCTCCAGCGCTCTATCTGATGCTACAATTTCATTGGCTTTCACGGGTTCCACTCCGTGAGTTGGCTGGCAGAAGGTTAGCTCCCGTTGAACAGAGTTTTCCAGATCCAGCTCTATCTCATGTCTCACCGTATTTGTCAGAAAGCCTATAGGCATACGAAGTCCTAATTCACTGGCGATACCGCTTTCTTTCAGTTTTTCATACTGTTCCTCTGTCAAATTCCGGATATCCACATCCGCCTTGCTCATTTTCTGAATCTGCTGGGTCATCTTCATAGATTCCATGGTTCCCATGCCGATCGTGGTAATGGAAGTAAACAGAACGGCCGTGAGTGCAATCGCCAGCACTGCTACCAGATTGCGGAAACGGCTTGCCAGGAAACTTCTTCTTGACAGCGTTTTCATAATCTTCAGATTGTCATTTTCAAAAGGTAATACCATCGCTTATGCCCTCCTATGCTGTGATCCTGCCGTCTTCGATCCGTATGATCCGGTCTGCCATCTGGGCCAGCTGGTCATTGTGAGTAATCATGACAATTGTCTGGTTCAGCTCATAACAGGTTCGTTTTAACAGCCCGATCACATCGGCGCTTGTTCTGCTGTCCAGATTTCCGGTCGGTTCGTCAGCCAGGACGATGGCTGGTTTTGATACAAGGGCGCGCGCAATGGCCACTCGCTGTTGCTGCCCTCCCGAAAGACTGCCGGGCATGTATTCGAGTCTGTCTTTCAGGCTCAAAAGTCCTGCCACTTCCTCCACGTAGCGTGCATTCACCCGGTTCCCGTCCAATTCCACCGGCATAACAATATTTTCATAAGCGTTCAGAATCGGAATGAGATTATAGTTCTGGAAAATAAATCCGATATTTCTTCTTCGGAAGACCGTAAGTTGTTCATCATTCATTTTAGACAGCTCTTTTCCTCTCACCACCACACTTCCGGATGTCGGTATATCCAGGCCGCCCATCATATTCAAAAGCGTAGATTTCCCGCTCCCACTTGTTCCGACAATTGCCGTGAATTCCCCCTCTTCCACACAAAGATCCACTCCATCCAGCGCCTTTGTAATAGTTGGTTCCTCCCCATAATATTTTTTTAATCCAGTCACCTGTAATATGTTCATTTTGATTTCCTCCTCTGACTTTCTAAAGCCTATTATAATCGGCAATTGTCCGGGAATCCTCCGGGCTCTTTCGTTAATTTTGATTATTCTCACTGAAAAAGTCCCGTTTTCGGGACTTTTCATTATATTTCCGCTCTTCTCACATAAATAGAACAGACAGCATGCTGAAAACATTCCAGTCATTACTGCCTGTTCTTCCTTTTTATTCATAGCATACCACAAAAACTTCTGCTAATCTATCTGAAAGAATATTCTAATTTTTAATAACAGGCCATATAATAGCCACAGAACTACTGCCATATTTCTCATTCATTTGGTAAAAAGACAGAAAAAACTGAACCGCTCCTCTGCCGTGAGCTAACCTTCACATAGCCTCCCTGAAGGGAAATGATCTCCCGCGCCAGATACAGTCCGATCCCCACACCCTCCTCATCATGCACCTCTTCCTCCCTGTAAAAGCGCTGGAAAATCAGGGCATAATGTTCTTCCGGGATCCCCTTTCCGGTATCTGCAATGTCAATCTTTACATAGGCCTCCCAGCGTTCCACCGATACACTGATCATCCCCCCTGGAGGCGTATACTTCACCGCATTGTCCAGAATATTAAAGATGGCTTCCGTGGTCCATTTTGGGTCATGAGACACCAGAAATGTCTCCGGGCAGTCCACCCGCACATCCATCTGCTTCTGTGCCGCCTTTGTAAATATGCCTCCCACAGCCTCTGCCAGCGTATCGTACAGATTCTGTGTTTTCTTCGTAAGCATGATAACTCCGGTTTCCAGCCGCGACGTCTTCACCATGGCCTGCACAAGGAAATCCAGTTTGTCAATCTGAGAAGCGAAAGCTTCGAGAAATTCGTTTTTCTCGCTTTCCGTAAGGCTGTCATCATGCAGGGTCTCCTGGATCATCTTCAGGTTTGTGACCGGAGTCCTCGTCTGGTGTGAAATATCCGATACAAGGGACTGAAGCTCCTCCCTTGCTCTGACATTCTGCTCCTTCTGCTTCTGCATGACCTTGTAGAGCTGCCTGAGTCTGTGTACAATCCTGGCTAAAAGTGTCTCTTCTTCCATATAAGGCTTTTCCTGCAGGTTGTCCTCTGCCATTTCTTCCAAAATGGCGCAGATCTCTTCTGTAAACACGGATAATTTCTTCTGAAAAACAACGGTTAGAGCAATTCCCCAGCAGACAGTGGCGGCCGCCGCGGCCGCTGTACCAAACACGGCGGTGCGGCTCCCGGTCAGAGCATAAACCACAGCAAGGATCACCACATCTGTCAATATCACCCCACAGCTGATATAACGGACAATCCTCCCGAGGGAGAGGCTATGATAATTCATCTTAGCTCACCGCCCTTCCACATATAACCCATTCCGTACACCGTCTGTATATAGGTATGTTCTTTATTCTCAATCTTCTTTCTCAGCGCACTCAATGTAGTTGTCAGTGTATGGTCATCCACAAAGTTGCCGTCTATATCCCACAACCTGTCCAGCAGGATCTGTCTGGTAAGAACCTGCTTCCCGCTCTTGGCAAAGATTTTCAATAGCTTCCATTCTTTTGGGGTAAGAGCCACAGGTAGCTGTCCTGCCGTGCAGGTGTTCTCTGTGAAATCAATTGCCAGATACCCGTCATCGAACACATCCGATACCAGCTTTTTCTCCATGCGGCTCAGAATCGCTGCCACTTTCTTCTGAAATACTGCCACGGAAAAGGGTTTTGTCACGTAATCGTCCGCCCCGCATTCATAGCCCTTGAGCATATCGCTCTCCATATCCTGCGCCGTTACAAATATCACGGCGGCATCCTGCTTCTCTTTTATGGTACGGCACACCTCGTACCCGTTCCCGTCCGGCAGGTTCACGTCCAGCACAACCAGTGCAAATTGCTGTCCCCCCACAATTTTCTCTGCATCCGCCGCATTCATAACCGATTCCACCTCATATCCTGCACTTTTCAGGTTATAACTCAGGGTCATATTTAAAATCCTGTCATCCTCTACGACCAATATTCTCTCCATTTTAACTCTGCTCCTTCACACCGCTATTCCATTTACCGACAATCTGTTTCTTATTATACATGTTTTTGTACCATAACAAAAGCGGAAGATCCCTCTCTGTACTAGAGAGGTTCCTCCGCCCTTTTAATTTTAAATGCTCCAATCATTCAACTCATATCAGACTGTGATTTTCCCCGCCAATATCTTCTGATAATCTTCGTAATTCTTTTTCAAAAGATTCGGCGTGTCCAATTCGTAGGGGCATTTTTTCCTGCACTGCCCGCACTGCATGCACCCCTCTATCTTCTTCATCTTTTCCTGCCATTCCTCACTCAGCCACCCCGCCGATGGAGCCCGCCTTACCATAAGTGACATCCTTGCACAATTATTGATGACAATACCAGCCGGACATGGCATGCAATAGCCACAGCCGCGGCAGAACTCTCCGGTCAGTTCTTTTTTCTCCTTCTCAATAAATGCCGCCAGCTCTTCATCCAGCACAGGGGCATCTTCCATATATTCCAGCCATTCCTCCAGTTCTTCCATCCGCTGGACGCCCCAGATCGGAAGCACATGATCAAACTGTGACATAAACGCAGAAGCAGCGCGGGAGTTCGTAAGCAGACCGCCTGCCAGCCCTTTCATCGCGATAAAGCCCATATTTCTTTCCCTGCACAGCTCCACCAGTTCCAGCTCTTTTTCTGAGGACAGATAGCTAAGCGGGTACTGCAGCGTCTCATAAAGCCCGGATTCAATACACTCCTTTGCAACATCCATTTTGTGTGCAGTCACTCCGATATGGCGGATCTTTCCCTGCTCCTTAGCCTTTTGCATGCGCTCATACATTCCTGTGCCATCGCCGGGACGGTAACAGACATCCACACAGTGGAACTGGTAAATATCTATATAATCGGTCTGCAGCAGCTTTAAGGAAAGATCCAACTGCTTCTCAACCTCCTCCGGCGTGCGCGCCATTGTCTTGCTTGCTATGTAAATTTCCCCGCGAATACCGGCAAAAGCATTCCCCAGCTTTTCCTCACTGTCGCTGTATGCACGCGCCGTGTCAAAAAATGTCATACCGCCTTCAAAGGCCCTCCTGAGAATCTTTACCGCATTCTCCATGTCCACTCTTTGTACCGGCAGAGCTCCAAATGCATTCTGCGGGACAGTAATTCCCGTGGTACCTAATGTAACCTGTTTCATCTTCATAGTCCGTTCACTCCTTACATCATCATGATATGTCTTTCATACATGTTCTTCGCATAATCAAAAACATACGGCAGAGAAAATACAACCTGCTGTCAAAATCCTTTACAAATTGATCTCCCGCCCTTCCTTTCTCCACTGTCTCAGTTCTGCAGATGCAGAAAGCAGCAGGTCTGAAGAAGAATTGAGTGCAGTCTCTACCGAGTCCTGTACAACCCCTATGATAAATCCCACACCAACTACCTGCATGGAGATATCGTCTGATATCCCGAAAAGGGAACATGCCATAGGTATCAGTAACAGAGATCCCCCCGCAACCCCGGATGCTCCGCAGGCCGACAGAGCAGCCAGTACACTTAGAATTATGGCTGTAGGGATATCCACCGGAACCCCCATCGTGTGGGCAGCCGCCATCGTCATAACAGTAATCGTAATAGCGGCGCCGTCCATATTAATGGTAGCCCCCAGGGGAATGGAGACGGAATAAGTATCCTTGTCCAGCCCCATCTCTTCGCACGCTGCCATATTCACAGGGATATTGGCAGCAGAACTCCTTGTAAAGAATGCCGTAATGGCGCTGCGCTTTAAGCATCTGAAAATCAGTGGGTACGGGTTCTTCCTGATGCACCAGTATACAAGAATCGGATTCGTAATAAAGGTAATTGCCAGCATGGACCCTACCAAAAGAACAAGAAGCTTTCCATATTCCGTGAAAATATTTAACCCACTGGTAGAAATCGTACGGAACACAAGGCCCAGAATCCCAAACGGAGCAAGATTGATAATCCATGTCACCAGCGTAGAGACTGCGCCTGAAATATCCCTAAGCATGTTTTTCGTCGTCTCCGCCGCCCTCCGGAATGCAAGTCCCAGCAGTACTGCCCAGAATAAGATCCCCAGATAATTTGCATCTGCCAGCGAACTCACCGGATTGGAAACAACATTCAACAGCAGCGTTTGAAGCACTTCCGCCACTCCGCTTGGAGGCGCGGTATCCGTCACTGCCTTTGTCAGTGTCAGCGTACAAGGAAAAGCCATGCTCGCAAACACTGCAATGACTGCCGCAAGCAAGGTGCTGAACATATAAAGAATAATAACCGTCTTAATCACGCCTCCATGTGATTTTCCTGCATTGCAGAGCGAGCTCATGACAAGGAAAAATACCAGGATCGGCGCAACCGCTTTTAATCCCCCAACAAAAAGATCCCCCAGTATACCGATTGCTGTTACGGAGGGAATCAGAAGCCCCAGGGCCGCTCCAATGATCAAACCTCCCAGAATTCGCTTAACAAGGCTGATCTCCATCCATTTCTCAAACACTTTTTTCATTTTTAAATCCATTCCTTTCGCTTCACTCAGGCACGCTCAAGTACCTCCACCATTTTCAATCTTCTGCCGCCTGCTTTAGAATATAATTAAGTATAGCGCAGGAAACGGCATATGGCAAATCTAAAATCAAAATACAACGGACTGGCTTTCGTCCCCGGAAGCGTCTGGGGACGCTTAATGGCAAAAAGAGCTGCAAGCCATCAATAAATCCTATCGCGCTCACAGGTTTGATTATTCTGAAAGCTGTATTCCCTTGCTTATGTACACCTACTGGGGACATAAAAGTCCCGCCAATTCAATACCATACGCTGCCCCCGCTTGAGGCCCCTCCTTAGAAACGAGCTTTTTCCTGCCGGTTGGATGCGCCAGCTCCATGAAGGGATAGCCGAAAACCTCTCGGAGAACATCCATGTCCTTTCAAAAACGCTCAAAGCGGACCTTAGAAATTCTTGGTGGGAAACAGCCCTGAAAATGGAGAGATTTTTGGATTCCGAATCCAAAAATCAGCTGACCCAGCGCGAGAAATCATCGGATTTCTCGTGATGTGTCAGTGGTGCTCCATTTTCAGGGCTGTTTCCCGCCTAGAATTTCTTAGGTCCGCGGCCGCGTTTTTGAAAGGACATGGATGTTCTCCGGGAGGTTTTCGGCTATCCCTTTATGGAGCGTCCCCATCCGTGCCGCGACTAAAGCGCGTCACTAACTCCCGATTATATATCTGCTTACTACAAAGGCATGCCTGCTATGGTATCCAATATCATTTGCATAGGCTGCGTAATGTATTTATTTTCATGCAGTACTGCCAGCATTTTATTTTCCATTTCCATCCCCTCCAATTGGATCAGGCGTAACTTTTTCTCCGAAACAGGGGCTGTCAATAAACACGCGGGCAAAATGGCCACGCCCAGGCCCGCTTCTGCCGCTTTAATAAGTGCAAAAGAGTTTACGCTTTCCCATCTGGGATAGGCCTTTTGGTTTGCAAGTGACAGTGTACTGTCAAAAGTATCCCGTACCGCACTGCCCTTCTCCCGCAGTAATAGCGGCAATTTGCACAACTGGCGGGGTGATACTGCCCGGTCAGGCAGTGGAAAATCAGGAGCGCACACGGCGCACAGCTTATAACTGCCCAATAAAATGGTCCGAAATGCTCCCTGTGGCTCAACGCCTTCCCAAAAGGCAATATCCGCTTCCCCGTTTTGTAGAATCCCCATTGCCGAATTGGCACTTGCTACGCGCACATTCACCTGAAGTTCCGGAAGTACGGCTTTCAAACGGTTTAAAATCTGGGGCAGGTGAAAAGATGCAATCGTGATACTGGACACAATATTTACAGGCGTGCATTCTTCTAAACGGCTGATCCGCTGATCCAGGCTGCGGCAGGAGGCCAGTATATTCCGCGCCTCTTTCAGCAGCATTGTACCGCAGCTCGTCAGGCATACGCCCCGCGGCAGACGGTCAAACAGTGCTGTCCCGGCCTGCTGTTCCAGTTCTGCTATCGCGTGTGATACCGCAGATTGTGTGAGGTGCAGTTTTTTTGCTGCACCTGTAAAAGTTCCGGTCTGTTCAACTGCTTCTATAATTTCTAGATGCCGTATGTTCATAGGCTCTTCTCCTGACATGAATAAATTTTATGTATTGTATATAATTATATCATTTTACAGATGCCTCAACAAGAACTATAATGGGAGACACAGAGAGGAGGGGCATGATGGAGCATCCCAAGAAACAAACATATTTCTGGCTTTTGGCAGTCAACCTGTTTATCAGCAGTTTTACTTTCGGCGGCGGCTATGTGGTTGTACCTATGGTCCGCCGTTATTTTGTAACCCAGAAACAGTATTTTACGGAGGAGGAACTGGTGGGTATGGCAGCTGTGGCACAGTCGACTCCCGGGGCGATTGCCATTAATTTGTCTGCGCTGGCGGGATACCGGGTCGCAGGAACTCTGGGCGCAGCCATCAGCTGCATTGCCGCCGTCATACCGCCCCTTGTTATACTGGGACTGGTATCGGCATTTTATACCGCTTTTATCTCAAACGCTGTTGTTGCAGCGGTGTTAAAAGGGATGCAGGCGGGCGTGGCCGCACTGATTGTAGATCTGATCATCGACATGTGCGCTTTGATCCTGAAGGAGCGGTCCTGGTTTTTATCTGCCATGATACCTGCAGCCTTTTTGGCAAACTTTGTGCTCGGTATCAATGTGGCTCTGATACTGGTTGTCTGCTGCTTTTTATGTGTGATACGGGTGTTCTGGGAAAAGAGGAAGATGAAATGACGACAATCTGGAATTTATTTATTACATTTTTCAAAATCGGCCTGCTCAGTATTGGAGGCGGTTATGCAATCATTCCTTTAATTCAGGAGCAGGTGGTAAATCAGGCCGGATGGATCAGTGAAAAGCTCTTTACGGACATTATTACAATCTCACAGATGACCCCGGGCCCGCTGGCCGTTAATACCTCTACCTTTGTCGGCCTGCAGATCGGAGGGATTGGAGGCGCGGCAGCAGCTACAATCGGCTGTGTAATATGCGGAGTAGCTATTTCTTTATTTTTATACCGCTTTTTTCAGAAACACCGAAGTTCTACCTATATTTTTGAAATATTAAACGGACTGAAGTCAGCGTCTTTAGGCCTGATTATCTCGGCGGCAGCTACAATTATACTACTCGCGTTTTTTGGCACCAGCACATTTCATTTAAGTTCCATGTTCTCGAAAATTAACTGGATCGCAGTTCTCCTATTTTTTGTGATGCTTTTGATACTGCGCAGGCGGAAGATGAATCCGATTCTGATTATGGTCATAAGTGGTGCTGCGGGGGTGGTATTTTATTTGTAATATGAGGTATAATTTGAAATAAGATCAAGCGAAATCCGCTTTCAGAAAGGATGGAATATATTATGCAAAAATTGTACTATGGCGGAAATATCATCGCGATGACAGGGGAACACAATATGCCGGAGGCACTGCTTGTCACAGATGAAAAAATTGCATACGCAGGCCCGAAAGCCGGGGCAGAGAAGCTGACAGGCCCGGATACCGAATATATTGACCTGAATGGAAAGACTCTGATGCCTGCCTTTCTGGACGGACACGGACATGTCTCAATGGCAGCGCAGATGGCCTTAAATGCCGATCTGAGCGGCTGCGGCAGCTATCAGGATATCATCAATACCTTAAAGCAATATATTGAGGCGAGGCACATTTCAGAAAATGATGTCGTCGTCGGTTTCGGCTATGACCACAATTTCCTGAAAGAAGGAGGGCATCCCACCAGACAGATTCTGGATCAGGTATCTGAACGTATCCCCATCTATGTATCCCATGCTTCCGGCCATATGGGCTGCGCAAACAGTGCTGCTTTGAAGCTTGCAGGGATCGGCAGCAATACTGCAGATCCCCAGGGCGGTGTCATCGGCAAGATCCCCGGAACCAAAGAGCCGGACGGATATCTGGAAGAAGCCGCAATGATAGAGCTGCAGAAACTACTCTCCGTTCATATGAAGATGGATCTCATGAAAGGCCTCAGGATCGTACAGCAGGAATACCTGAAATACGGAATCACAACCGTTCAGGACGGCGCCAGCAGCACAGACGCAGTTCAGTTCATGAAAAAAGCATGTGATGAGGGCGCCTTTGTACTTGATGTCGTATCCTATCCGGTTATGAGCGAAGCTGATCCGGGCCAGCTCTTTATCGAGTATCCGGAGTGTGACCGGAAGTACAATAACCATTTTAAGCTAGGGGGTTACAAAACCGTGCTGGACGGTTCACCCCAGGGGAAATCGGCATGGCTGACAAATCCCTATGAAAACAGCGGAGACTACTGTGCATATCCATGGTTCACAGATGAAACCGTAACCGGGTTTATGGAACAGGCTTTGAGGGACCGAAAACAAATCCTAGTGCACTGCAATGGAGATGCGGCGGGTGATCAGTTTTTGAAAGCCTATGAGAAAGCGTTGAAGAAGATACCTGAGGCTGCTGATGCAGATCTCCGGCCTGTTATGATCCACTGCCAGACGGCAAGGGATGATCAACTGGACAAAATGGCGGATTTGAAGATGATCCCCTCCATTTTTGTGGGGCATGTCTATTACTGGGGCGATATTCACAAAAAGAATCTGGGCGATACCCGCGGCAGACGAATCAGCCCTTGTAAATCAGCGCTGGACAGAGGGCTGGTTCTGAATTTTCACCAGGATACGCCGGTTACGAAGCCGGATATGATGCACTCCGTATGGGCCGCGGTGAACAGGGTTACGCGCGGCGGGGAAGTCCTGGGCCCGGAACAGAGGATTGGGGTGTATGATGCATTGAAGGCAATCACCATTAACACGGCATACGCCTATCACGAGGAACAGGAAAAAGGTACGCTGGAGGCCGGAAAACTGGCAGACCTTGTTATTCTCGATAAAAATCCGCTGAAAACAGACAAAATGAAACTGAAAGACATCGTGGTTCTGGAAACGATGAAAGAAGGAAAAACCCTGTACAAAAAGTAATGGAAGGGCAGGCTTGCCCTAGAGCGTGTCTGAAAATTCATTGCCGCAAACTGGGGCAACATCTTGCAGCAAGCAATTTTCAGACACGCTCTGGCTGTTACTTTTATTTGGCCCTCATCTTCTTTTGCTTTTCCCGCAGTTCCTTAAAAAACTGCTTCATCATCGTACTGCACTCTTCTTCCAGCACCCCCGTCGTAAGCTCTGCCTGGTGGTTAAATTCCTGCATGTCCAGCAGGTTGAGAATGGATCCCGCACAGCCTGCCTTGGGATTCATGCATCCAACTACCACGCGCTGCACCCTGGCCTGGATTATCGCGCCGGAGCACATCTGGCATGGCTCCAGGGTGACATACAGGGTGCATTCCTCCAGCCGCCAGTCATTCAGCTTTTTGCTGGCCTTTCGTATCGCAGTCAGTTCCGCATGGGCCAGAGGGTTCTTGTCGATCGTACGCCTGTTATAGCCCCGTCCTATGATTTTATCCCGATATACAATCACACATCCGATCGGAACCTCCTCCAGGGCATATGCCTTTTTTGCCTGCCTGATAGCTTCTTTCATATATTTTTCGTCTGCATTCATAATCATCTCTCCACCCCCGTGCACTGTCTGATTGATATACAGCTTAATATCCAGCCTAAATTTCAATGTGCCGGTACACTAATTTTTCCCTTTTGATATAATTTACCACAAATAGTGTTCTTTTTCAAAACCTCTCTGAATAAATTAGATTGAAAGAAAGACAAGACCAGAGGTGTATTATGAATCCCGGTATCTGTTATATTTATGAATACAATAATAATCAAAAACTGCGTAATGCAGGCTTTATAAAATTAATCCAGCATTACCAGTCCTGTGTACTGCAGGTCAATGTCAGAGGAATTCCGGTGCAGACCGGCAGCACAGTCAAGCTGTATGCATTCTGCAGGCAGAATTCAAAATTTATTTCCAGTCAGGTCGACGAGATCATCTGCGGGGATAAATGTATCTCTGCAAGATTCACCATTTCAGAAACCACTTTCCCGGAAGGCAGGCCCCTGGAGCAGATAGACGGCTTTTTCCTGAAAACGGACTCCGGCCAGTATTATACCGCCGCCGCAGATGGAGCAGACTTTGATACCCGCGAAATCGAACTGTGGAAAAAAACCGGAGACAGCACAGCCGCAGTATTGGAAGAGCCTGCGCCCTCCGAAGTACCCTCCCAGGAGTCAGCAGACGAAGGACCCGCCGTGAGCACCAGGGCCGGGGCCGGTTTACCTGACGTCATCGATGAAGAAGCACAGGCGGAGTCACAAAGCCTCTCCGAAAGCGAGGAAAGCGCAGACGCATATAATGACCCTGAAAATCTTATGTATTCTGATACTTTTCACGAGTCTGAGGCTGATATCTCCACGGATACATTCCGTAGCTACGATGACGATCTGTACTTTGATTCATTCAGCGGTTCTGATGTCGATATATCCTCAGATGCATCGTACAGAGCTGATACGGATGTTATGTCAGATGCACAAACCTCTTCTGAATCAGATATATCCCCTGATGCACTCACCTCTCCTTCTGAAGAAGATGTGACCCAGAGTACACGTCTTTCTTCTGATGAAGAAGTCAGGCCACGAAGTTCACTTCCCCCTTCTGATGAGGAAGTCAGAACTCGAAGTTCACTTCTTCCTTCTGATGAGGATGATATAACCCGAAGGGCATTTCCCCCTTCTGATGAAGACGAAATAACCAGAAATACACTCCCTTCCTCTGAAACGGATATACCTCCCTCAGAATTCAATCACACTGAGGAGATAATAAATACCCCGGCGGAGCCAGAAGATACTGCCATGTCTGATGAAAATGCAGCCCAGACAGATACCCCCGCCGGCGAAATCCGAACAGAGTCATATGACTCCGGGGAAGAAGAAACACAAACCGGCCCCACAGCCAGGAAAATACAGCGTTCCGATCTCTCGATTCTCCCCCGCCGCTGCTGGAACCTTGCGAATAACAGTTTTCTCCTCCATGGATATCACAATTATAACCACCTTCTACTGGTTGAAGAAGATGGCCGTTACTGGCTGGGAGTCCCTGCTATTTACTCTCCAAGGGAAGCCCGGGCTGCGGAACTGTTCGGTTTCCCGCAGTTCACCAAGACCTATGTAGACCAGCTGGAACTGGATGAAGACGAAAAAGCACCCACTCCTGATTTTGGGCACTTCTGCCGGTTTATCAAATAGTGTCTCCGGCAGACTCAATTAATTCAAATGCACTAAAGCGTACTTGCAGCGAGGCGCGCGTCATACTGTACATGATGCGCGCCTCTGCCAGTTCATCGCTGTATTGATGCCTGCGCTTCTTCAAAAAGAATGATCCGGGTGAGCCTGTACCGGCAGCCGGATCGCACTGTCATTCGCGCCCCCATCCCCCTAAACAAGCCCGTTCATTTCCTGATACAACCGTTTGGCATAGCTGTCCGTCATCCCGCATACATAATCCGTGACAAGCAGCAGACGAAGATACAGCTTCTCCGCCTCACTCTTTCCTTCTGCCTGCAGTCTGTATGCATTCTTATAATTATCCGAGATAAAGGACACCACCCTGCTGTCGATAGATCCAAGCGGCCGGTCTGTATCGTAATACAGTACCGCATGAACCAGCTTATCCATCAGGAAATCCAGAATTACTGCCTCCGTTACCTCCATCTTATAGATCGCCCTGGATGCAAATACATAACGGTAAGCCATATCACCAAGCAGATCCATCAGATCCTGTCCAAAGGTTCCATAGAACAGGTCCTCTTTAAAAGTCCCTTCCATGATCTCGTCATAATGGGATGTAAATCCAGAAGTTGCGCAGCTGATCAGATATCCCTGCACCCTCACAATCCAGTTCTTCACAGCGTAGGACTCCGGATGACTTACACCTTTTTCTTTGCCTCTTTCATAGAGGGTGCGGAGTTTGTCAAGCGGTTGGAAATTGGCATTATTTTGTTTCTTCTGCAATATTTCCAACTCTTTTTCCAAGTCATAAAATGTTATAAATCCCTTTACATAGGCATCTTCAATATCTGCCGTCTTATAGGCCAGGTCATCTGCCGCCTCCAGGATGTAGGTAAGGGGATGTCTGGACGTGCCGGCCCCTGTTTCTTTTGAGATCTCCTCAAATACAGCCTGATCCGCATAATAATAGCCCATCTTTTTATCCTTGATATTGCCCGTGGCAGGGTCGATTCCTGTGGATGGAACCGGATATTTCACGATGGTGTTCAAAAGCGCATATCTCAGGTTCATTCCGTGCTCATCCACCAGATAATGCAGCTTCGTCACAAGACGCAGAGCCTGGGCGTTTCCCTCAAAATGATAGAAGTCCTCTCTCATCTGCGGCGTCAGCATCTCTTCCACCGATCTACCAAAACAAGTGAGATCCGGAAGGTTACGGATAAACCATTCCCGAATCGCGTTTTCTCCAAAATGCCCGAAGGGCGGATTTCCTATATCGTGAATAAGCCCCGCACACTGGAGGATATTGCAGATATCCTCCTTCATGGGGGCCGTGAATCCGGGATCTTTATTCGTTGTTAATATATTTTCTCCAATGTTCTGCCCCAAAGACTTTCCCAGTGAGGATACCTCAAGGGAATGTGTCAGCCTGGTGCGGATAAAGTCACTTTTATCCAGTGGGAATACCTGTGTCTTATCCTGCAGGCGCCGAAATGAAGCGCTCCCGATAATCCTGTGATAGTCCTTTTCAAATTCGCTTCTCAGATCCGTTGAACCATTCCGCCGGTTCCACACGCCGCCCCGCATCCGTTTTGCCGATAATAATGTATCCCACTCCATAACGCACCCTCCTTATTTTCGATGGTAGTGTCAAGTTTCACTACCTTTTTTTATTGTTAAACCTTGATTTTATGGGAGTTTGCAATAAAAAGAGCATTGACCTCCCTTTTTCTGGTATAATGTCAATCGCCAAACCAACCTTAAACCAAGGAGACAATGCTCATGGACATTATACTGTATTTACTTC